>JBLNBI010000157.1:0-8771 GCA_050259815.1 Actinomycetota bacterium
GCTATGCCCCTGACCTCCTCGGCGCTCCTGGTTATCTGCTCGCTGGCCGCGGACTGCTCCTCGGCCGTGGTGGCGATGGACAGGATCTGGGCTGCGCCCATCTCGGAGATGCTGACGATCTCGTTCAGGACCGTGCCTGAGTTGAAGGACAGGGACGCGGCCTCGGCCACGATCCGGCCAGCCTCGTCCATGGAGCGCAGGGCCTTGCCGGTCGAATCCCTGATTTCCCTGACGCTTGTTCCCACGTCCTTGGTGGCGCCCATGGTCTTCTCGGCCAGCTTGCGCACCTCGTCGGCCACGACCGCGAAGCCTCGACCGGCGTCGCCTGCCCGGGCCGCCTCGATGGCGGCGTTGAGAGCCAGCAGGTTGGTCTGCTTGGCGATGTCGCCCACGCTCTGGGCCATGGACTTGAGGGCCTCGGTCAGCTGGGAAAGGGACGAAACCTCCTTCACCAGGCCTTCCTTCATGGCCAGGGCCGAGCGCAGGGATGTAATGATGGAGCCCAGTTCCGACTCGCTTTCCTGCAGGAGAAGGACCAGGCTGTCGGATGTCTCGCTGCCCGTGGCGGCCAGGGCCGTTTCCAGCCGCTGGTTGATGTCCGCAAAGCGGTTGGTCAGGGCGGTGATGGATTCCTCGGTATGCCCCCGGGCCAATTCGATCTGGCCGGACCAGATGGGCAGTACCTTGCTGCACAGGAGACTCAGCCCCCGGACGCCTTCGCCATCGGCGCCCGACTTGGCGGAACTTACGGAGGACGACAGGGCCTCTATTTCACGGCGCCAGACGCTGCCGCACCGGGAAGCTGCCCAGGCACCGAGGCCGATGGCCGCAACAACGAGCAGCACAGCCAGCCCAAAGGACAGCCCGCTGGCTCCACCCGCTATCAGGATGCAGGCGGCAGCGAGGACAGCAAGGATGGCGACAGGGACAAGAATCCCTGCCTGGAGCCCTTCCGGAATCTGAGGCGGAAGTGAGCCGCCGGGGGATGCCTTGTTATTTTCCATTGTATGCATCTGACGATAGGTGGTTGATCCAGCGGATACGATGCACCGACGCAGCTGCCGGCCGCGGAGCCCCATGGGCTTCCGTGACATTGGAATGTCCCCCTCGCTCAGAAAGACCGCCAGCCCTCGGTCAAGCCAAACTTAACCGGGCACCGATACGGTGGAAATACGTGCTCACACGTACCCCCGGGGAATATGTGCGGAACGTAGGCCGCAGGCGGTACGGCGCACCGGCTGGCGGATGCGTCCCCCCGGACTGCCGGAGCCGGAAAAATTACACCCTCCACGGCTACGGTATACTGCGTAGTTCTCGCAACACCCCCAGCCCCTTCCCTGATGACTTCAAGCCCCGCGACGCATTCCCACTCCGATTCTTCCCTGCCGCCAGCCTGGCAGAAGGGAATCGAATCGCGCCTCCTGGCAGGCGAAAAGATCGAGGGCTGGCTAGAGACGGATCTGGACGGCCGCCTGCAATTCACCCAGGGCCTGGTGGTGGTCACCGACCGCCGCATCCTGGCCCGGGAACCCAACGGCGACGGCTGGCAGGCCTGGGAATACCGGCCGGGCCTGGTGCTCGACCACCGGGACCACGCCGGCGTCGGCACCCTGGAGCTGGTGGACGGGGAAAAGCGACTGGCCTGCTGGCGCTACACCCTGGGCCACAACGTGGCGGCCCTCAATCTGGTCAAGGAATTCGAACAGCGGCTGACCAGCCATGTTTCCGGCCAGCCGGTGCCGCCCCCGGAAGAATTCCTCTGCCCCAAATGCAAGGCCCCCCTGGAGCCGGGCGTGGAGGAGTGCCCGATCTGCACCCGGGAGATTTCCACCCCGCCCTCCACCTGGACCCTCTTCCGCCTGTGGCGCTTCGCCCGGCCCTACCGGGGCCAGCTGTTCGCGGCCTTCCTCCTGACCCTGGCCTCCACCGGCGCCACCCTGGTCGCTCCCTACCTGACCATGCCCCTGATGGACAATGTGCTGATCCCGTTCCAGAACGGCAAGCCCATCGACCGGGGCCTGGTCACGCTCTACCTGGGCGGGCTGCTCGCCGCAGCCGTGGTGGCCTGGGGCCTGGGCTGGGCGCGGACCTACATCCTGGCCCTGGTGTCGGAGCGTATCGGCCGGGACCTGCGCACCGCCACCTACGAGCACCTCCTTCAGCTTTCCCTGGAATACTTCGGGGGCAAGCGCACCGGCGACCTGATCGCCCGCATCGGTTCCGAGACGGACCGCATCAACGTCTTCCTCTCCCTGCACCTCTTGGACTTCGCCACCGACGTGCTGATGATCGTGCTCACCGCGGTCATCCTCTTCTCCATCCACCCGGCCCTGGCCCTGGTCACCCTGCTGCCCCTGCCGGTCATCGCCTGGATGATCCACCTGGTGCGGGACCGGCTACGCACCGGCTTCGAGAAGGTGGACCGCATCTAGGCCGAGGTCACCAACGTGCTCGCCGACACCATCCCCGGCATCCGGGTGGTCAAAGCCTTCGCCCAGGAGAAGCGGGAGGCCGCCCGCTTCCGGGAAGCAAACCTTCACAACCTGGCCCTGAACGACCGCATCAACAAGACCTGGTCCCTGTTCTCGCCGACCGTGACGCTCCTTACCGAAGTCGGCCTGCTGGTGGTGTGGGCCTTCGGCATCTGGCAGATTTCCAAGGGTGAGATCACGGTAGGCGTCCTCACCGCCTTCCTGGCCTACATCAGCCGCTTCTACACCCGGCTCGATTCCATGAGCCGCATCGTCTCGGTGACCCAGAAGGCCGCCGCCGGCGCCAAGCGCATTTTCGACATCCTGGACCACGTTTCCAGCGTGCCCGAGCCCACCAACCCGGTGCACCTCGGCGAAGTGAAGGGCGAGATCGAATTGCGTAGCGTCGGCTTCCGCTACGGCACCCGGGCCGTGACCCGGGACGTGAGCCTCACCATCCGCCCGGGCGAGATGATCGGCCTGGTGGGCCACAGCGGCTCCGGCAAGAGCACCCTGGTCAACCTCATCTGCCGCTTCTACGACGTGACCGAAGGCGCGGTGCTGATCGACGGCGTGGATGTGCGCTCCGTGCCCGTGGCCGAATTCCGCCGCAATATCGGCCTGGTGCTCCAGGAGCCCTTCCTCTTCTTCGGCACTATTGCCGAGAACATCGCCTACGGCAAGCCGGACGCGACCCGGGAAGAAATCATCGCCGCCGCCCGGGCCGCCCATGCCCACGAATTCATCCTGCGCCTGCCCCACGGCTACGACTCCCTGGTCGGCGAGCGGGGCCAGGGCCTTTCCGGCGGCGAGCGCCAGCGCATCTCCATCGCCCGGGCGCTCCTCATCGACCCCAAGATTCTTATCCTGGACGAGGCCACCTCCTCGGTGGATACGGAAACCGAGAAGGAAATCCAGAAGGCCCTGGACAACCTGGTCCGCGGCCGCACCACCATCGCCATCGCCCACCGCCTGTCGACGCTTCGCAAGGCCGACCGCCTGGTGGCCATGGACCGGGGCCAGGTGGTCGAGGTCGGCAGCCACGACGAGCTGATGGCCCAGGAAGGCCATTACTACCGCCTCTACCAGGCCCAGGCCCGGAACGTGGATACCGAGGACCAGACGCCACGCGCCGTCGCCGTGGATAAAGGTGAAGCCAAATGACGAACTTCCAGCTTGCCCGCAATGCCCTCGGCCGCCTGGTGCTGACCGCCGCCAATGGCGAAGTGTTCGAAGACGTGGTGCCGGTGCGCGCCTTCCCCATCGCTGCCCCCGAGGCCGGCATCGCCCTGGTGAGCCCGGACGGCCACGAGGTCGCCTGGGCGGACCACCTGGACCAGTTGCCGGCGGAAGCCCGCGCCCTGGTGGAGGAGGAACTGGCCAGCCGGGAATTCGTCCCGGAAATCCGCGCCATCCGCTCGGTTTCCAGCTTCGCCACCCCGAGCACCTGGCTGGTGACCACCGACCGGGGCGACACCGAACTGGTGCTGAAGGGAGAGGAAGATATCCGCCGCCTGTCCCAGACCATGCTCATGATCGCCGACGCCAACGGCATCCAGTTCCTGGTGCGCGACCTGCAAACCCTCGACAGGGGAAGCCGCAAGCTGCTCGACCGCTTCCTCTGATGCTGCCCTGCAACATGGCAATTCATGCCGGTTTGCAGGATCATTACATCTTTAGTCAGCCTTATTCCCTATCGCGCGTTAATCGCCAGGCGAAGTTCCTGCGAAAAACGCTGCAATAACGAGACTACATGAAGAGAGACATCGAATTCCTCAAGATTACGCATCTGCGAGGCCCCACCATGTGGACCTACAGTCCGGTCCTGGAAGCGCTGATCGACATCCACGATCTGTAGGACTGTCCCTCCAACAAGATTCCGGGGTTCTACGAGCGGCTCTCCGCCTGGCTCCCCTCCCTCATCGAACACCGCTGCAGCTATGAGGAACGGGGCGGCTTCCTGCGCCGCCTGAAGGAAGGCACCTGGCCCGGCCACATCCTCGAACACGTCACCCTGGAACTCCAGAACCTGGCCGGCATGCCCGGCGGCTTCGGCAAGGCCCGGGAAGTCTCCAAACGGGGCGTCTACAAGGTCATCGTCCGGGCCTGGCACGAGGAAGTCACCCGCAGTGCGCTGCACGCCGCCCGGGAATTGATCCTGGCCGCCATGGAAGACGAGCCCTACGACGTCCAGGCCACCATCGCCGATCTGCGGGACAAGGTGGATTCCCTTTGCCTCGGCCCCTCCACCGCCAGCATCGTGGATGCCGCCGACGACCGGAACATCCCCGCCATCCGCCTCACCGAGGGCAACCTGGTGCAGTTGGGCTACGGCAAGCGCCAGCGCCGCATCTGGACGGCCGAGACCGACCAGACCAGCGCCATCGCCGAAACCATTTCCCGGGACAAGGACCTCACCAAGCGTCTGCTGTCCTCCTGCGGCGTCCCCGTCCCCGAAGGCCAGGAAGTCCATAGCCCCGAGGAAGCCTGGGAAGCCGCCCAGGACATCGGCCTGCCGGTGGTGGTGAAGCCCAGCGACGGCAACCACGGCCGCGGCGTCTTCATCGAACTGACCAAGCAGGACGAAATCGAGGCCGCCTACAAGGTCGCCATCGAGGAAGGCAGCAGCGTCCTGGTGGAGCGCTCCATCCCCGGCACCGAGCACCGTCTCCTGGTGGTCGGCGGCAAGATGGTCGCCGCCAACCGGGGCGACATGGTTTGGGTCACCGGCGACGGCAAATCCACCATCCGGGAACTCATCGCCTCCCAGGTCAATTCCGACCCGCGCCGGGGCGACACCGAGGAACATCCCCTCAACACCATCCGCCTGGATTCCGCCGCCACCCTGGAAATCAAGCGCCAGGGCTTCGCCGACGGCGACGCCGTGCCGCCGGCCGGCAAGGAAGTCCTGATCCAGCGCAACGGCAACCACGCCTTCGACTGCACCGACCTGGTCCATCCGGAAACCGCCGCCACCGCCGCCCTGGCCGCCCGCATCGTCGGCCTGGACATCGCCGGCATCGACCTGGTGGCCAGCGACATTTCCAAGCCCCTGGCCGAACAGGGCGGCGCCATCGTCGAGGTGAACGCCGGCCCCAGCCTGCTCATGCACCTGAAGCCCGCCGAAGGCAAGCCGCGCCCTGTGGGCCGGGCCATCGTGGACAACCTCTTCCCCGCCGGGGAGGAAGGCCGCATTCCCGTGATCGGCATCTGCGGCTCCAAGGGCAAGACTGCCGTCGCCCGCCTGGTGGGCCACCTGATGAACCTTACCGGCCAGATGACCGCCGTGGCCTGCAGCGACGGCCTCTTCTACGACCGCCGCCAGGTCCAGAGGGCCGATGCCGCCAACTGGACCGCCGGCCACCGCATCCTGCTCAACCGGGCCGCTGAGGTCGCCGTCATCGAGAACGGCCTGCGCAGCATCCTCACCGACGGCCTCTCCTACGACCGCTGCCAGGTGGGCGTCGTCACCAACCTGACGGTGGACGAGTCCCTCAAGGACCTGTGGATCGAGGCGCCGGAACAGTTCTACAACGTGATGCGCACCCAGATCGACGTGGTTCTGCCCACCGGCACCGCCGTACTCAACGCCGCCGATCCCGAGGTGGCCCGCATGGCCGAACTCTGCGACGGCGACGTCATCTTCTTTGCCGCCGACGGGGACAACGAGGTGCTCGCCAAGCACCGCGCCCAGGGCAAACGCACCGTGACCGTCCAGAATGGCGACATCGTTCTCGGCACCGGCAACGAGGACGCCCGGCTGCTGCCCGTCAAGGACATCCCCTACCTGGCCACGGACGACGCCCCCTACCGGCTCGCCAACCTGCTGGCCGCCGTCGCCGCCGTCTGGGCCCTCGGCGTCTCCCCCGACCTGATGTGCGCCGGGGCCAAGACCTTCGCTGACGCAACCGGTTCGGCGGAATCCGCCCGCACCGCTGCCGCCAAACGGAAAAAGAACTAAGCCGCCCCCTTGAACTGCGGCAATTCCGGCCGGTCGGCCGGGAAGGAAGAGAGGAAGAGATTCATGGAAGTGTCCCGTATTCGAGCGTTGCGCGGCCCCAACCTGTGGAGCCGCCATACCGCGATCGAGGCCATCGTCACCTGTACCGGCGCCGAGCGCTCCATCGACGAGCTGCCGGGTTTTGAAGCCCGCCTGCGGGAGCGTTTCCCGGAGATCGATTTCCTGACCCCCACCGGCCACGAGGAAAAGGTTTCCTTGGCCCACGCCCTGGAATTCGCGGTCCTCGGGCTGCAGGCCCAGGCCGGCTGCCCGGTGACCTTCAGCCGCACGGCTGAAACCGTCGAGCCCGGCATTTTCCAGGTGGTGGTCGAGTACAGCGAAGAGGCTGTCGGACGGCTCGCCTTCGAACTGGGCGAAGCCCTCTGCCAGGCTGCCCTGGACGACAAGCCCTTCGACCTGACCGACGCCCTGCACCGCCTGCGGGAACTGGACGAGGACGTGCGTCTAGGCCCATCCACCGGTTCCATCGTCTACGCCGCCGTGGCTCGGGGCATTCCCTACCGGCGCCTCACCGAAGGCAGCCTGGTCCAATTCGGCTGGGGCAGCAAGCAGCGCCGCATCCAGGCCGCCGAGACCGACATGAGCAGCGCCATTGCCGAAGCCATCGCCCAGGACAAGGAGCTGACCAAGAAGCTCCTCCACGCCTCCGGGGTATCCGTGCCCCAGGGCCGCCCGGTGACTGATGCCGAGGACGCCTGGCTCGCCGCCCAGGAAATCGGCGGCCCGGTGGTGGTCAAGCCCCGGGACGGCAACCAGGGCAAGGGCATTTCCGTGAATATCCAGACCCGGGAACAGGTCATGGCGGCCTACACCGTCGCCGCGGAATTCCGGGACGACGTCCTGGTGGAACGCTACCTGCCGGGCCACGACTACCGCTTCCTGGTGGTGGGGGACAAACTGATCGCCGCCGCCCGCCGCGATCCGCCCCAGGTCATCGGCGACGGCATCCATACCGTCCGCGAACTGGTGGACATCGTCAATGCCGACCCCCGCCGGGGCGAGGGCCACGCCACCTCCCTGACCAAGATCCGCTTCGACGACATCGCCCTGGCCCGCCTGGCCGAACAGGGCTTCCAAGCCGATTCCGTGCCCGCCAAGGGCACCCGGGTCATCCTCCGCAACAACGCCAACCTGTCCACCGGCGGCACCGCCACCGACGTGACCGACGACGTTCATCCGGAACTGGCAGCCTCCGCCGTGGCCGCCGCCCAGACCGTCGGCCTGGACATCTGCGGCATCGACGTGGTGTGCGACTCCGTCCTGAAGCCCCTGGAGGAACAGGGGGGCGGCATCGTCGAAGTCAATGCCGCGCCGGGCCTGCGCATGCACCTATCCCCCTCCTACGGCAAGGGCCGGGCGGTGGGCGAGGCGGTGGTTTCCATGATGTTCCCGGACGGCGGCAACGGCCGCATCCCGGTGGTCGCCGTGGCCGGCACCAACGGCAAGACCACCACGGTCCGCCTCATCGCCAACATCCTGGCCCGCAATGGCATGGGCGTCGGCATGACCAGCACCGACGGCGTGTATATTGAAGGCAAGCGCATCGACACCGGCGACTGCAGCGGCCCCCGCAGCGCCCGCAACGTACTCCTTCACCCGGACGTGGATGCTGCAGTGTTCGAGACCGCCCGGGGAGGCGTCCTGCGGGAAGGCCTGGGCTTCGATTCCTGCGACGTGGCGGTCGTCACCAACATCGGCATGGGCGACCACCTGGGCCTCAACTACATCACCACCGTGGAAGATCTGGCGGTGGTGAAGCGGGTCATCGTCGAGAACGTCGCCAGGACCGGCGCCGCCGTCCTCAACGCCAACGACCCCAACGTGGCCTCCATGGCCGCCAGCTGCCGGGGTTCCGTCATTTACTTCGCCATCGACCGCTACCATCCGATCATGGCCACCCACCGGGCCCAGGGCAAGCGGGTCGTGTATGTGGACGGCAACGACATCGTCGCTGCCGAGGGCAAGAAGGAGCACCGCATCCCCCTGGCCGCCATCCCCATCACCCGCAACGGCACCATCGGCTTCCAGGTGGAGAACTGCATGGCGGCTACCGCCGCGGCCTGGGCCTTGAGCCTGGACTGGGGGGTCATCGCCGCCGGCCTGGGCAGCTTCGTTTCCGACGCCCAGACCGCCCCCGGCCGCTTCAATCTCTTCACCAACCGGGGCGCCACCCTGATCGCCGACTACGGCCATAACCCGGACGCCATCCAGGCCCTGGTGAACGCCATCGACACCATGCCCGCCAACCGGCGTTCCGTGGTCATCAGCGGCGCCGGCGA
>JBLNBI010000158.1:0-2906 GCA_050259815.1 Actinomycetota bacterium
GCACCGAAATCATGAAGCGGGCCCGGGGCAGCTTGGACTTGTAGAGGTAGCCATCCACCGCGCCGTTGCGGTGCAGGCCCAGGTAAAGCACCGGCCCCGCCGCCGGCAGGTTCTCCACGCCGAGGAGACGGACCCGGTGGTAATAAAGGCGGACGAGGAAGCGGGAGAGGAGTCGGAAATAGAGATCGCGCATGGCAAGCCGCTTGCGCCGGAAATGACATGGAAGTATAAGCCCTGTCCATGATGGATTCATTCGATTCCAACCTCGCGGGCGACGCGTCGGCCCTCAAGGAACTGTTCGCCGCCTTCGACCGCCTGGAGGCCGCCTTCGCCCGTGCCCGGGACGAGATGTCGCCGCGGCGCCGGGGCTACTTCACCCCGGACGAGGACGATGCCGTCCGCAACCTGCTCCTCACCTACCGCAACCTGCGCCTCGCCTGCTACGACATCCTCGGCCGCTACTGGGATTTCCGGGACCGGGCGAAGCGGGAGGAGCCCCGGGCCCTGCTGCGGGGCTTCCTGGTGGGCTATGGGGCGGGCCTCAAGCTCTATTCCCGTTCCCTCCAACTCATCGCCGCCACCGAGGACGACGATTTCCTGCGGGCCAAGCTCAACGAACCCGATGCCCGCTTCGGGCTTGAGGCCGGCTTCTTCGAGGAGGTGCTCCTGGCCTACACCTCGCTCCGCAACTGGCTGGCCATGACCCGGGCCGACTGGTTCTGGCGCACCCATCGGCGGAAAGCGGCGAAGCTCGGCCTGGACCGGGACCCGGAAGTGGGCTGGCTCATCCCCCACATCGCCGCCGACCGCAAGCCCCTGCAAGGCCTCTTCTGGCGGCTGGTATGGTCGCGGCTGCGCCGGGACTGGCGCAGCGCCTGGAAGCGCCTCTTTGCGCCGCTTGATGCGGCCCGCTACGGCTCCCAGGCCCTCATGGGTTTCGCCCTTTCCGGGCTGCGGCTGCCGGCCGGGGAGCCGGGGCTGGATTCCACCGTCCTGCCCCGGGTCCAGGAAGTCCTCCAGCCCGGCGACATCCTCCTGGTGCGGGCCGACGACAAGGTGACCTGCGCCCTGCTGCCGGGTTTCTGGGCCCACGCCGCCCTCTATCTGGGCTCAACCGAGGAGCTGCGTGACCTGGGCTGCCCCGATTCCGCCCCCGTGCGGAAGGCCCTGGAAACCATGGCCGGGCAGGAGTCGCCCCTGGGCTGGGTCCTGGAGGCCATCCCCCGGGGCGTCGGGCTCAATCCCCTGCCGGTCTGCCTTGACGCCGACCACGTCGCGGTACTGCGTCCCCATCTGCCCCGGGAGGTCCTGGCCCAGGCGATGGCCGACGCCCTCGGCCACGTCGGCAAGCCCTACGATTTCGAATTCGACTTCAACGTCAGCAGCCGGCTGGTGTGCACCGAGCTCATCTATCGGACCTTCCACGGCCGGGGCGGTATCGGCTTTTCCCTGGTGAAGCGCCTGGGCCGCTGGACCCTTACTGCCGACGACTTGGCCCGCCAGGCCATGGAAGCCTTCCAGCGCGATCCAGCCGCCGCCCTGCGGCCGGTGGCCATGTGGAGCCGGCAGGGGGATTTCCGGGCCCGGCCGGTGCCGACGGACCAGATGCAGCAGGCGCTCCTGCCGGCCTGAGGCCTGGAGCGGGCTGCGGGCCCCCGTATAATTGCAGCCTCTTTCCTTCCCGGCTCCCGTCATGCGTTACCACGACCTGCGCGACTTCCTGTCGCAACTGGAAAAAATCGGCCAACTGAAGCGCGTCGGCATCGAGGTCGATCCCCGCCTGGAAATGACCGAAATCTGCGACCGGGTGCTGCGTGCCGAAGGGCCGGCGGTCCTTTTCGAGAAGCCCAAGGGGCATTCCATGCCGGTGCTGGCCAACCTCTTCGGCACCCCCCAGCGGGTGGCCCTGGGCATGGGCGAAGACGGTGACTGGCAGCAGGCCCTGCGGGAAGTGGGCAAGCTGCTGGCCTACCTCAAGGAGCCCGAACCCCCCAAGGGCCTGAAGGACGCCTGGGACAAGCTGCCAGTCCTGAAGCAGGTGCTCAACATGGCGCCCAAGGTGGTGTCCTCGGCCCCCTGCCAGGAAGTGGTGTGGGAAGGCAAGGACGTGGACCTCTCCCGCCTGCCCATCCAGCACTGCTGGCCCGGCGACGTGGCGCCGCTGATCACCTGGGGCCTCACGGTCACCCGGGGCCCCCACAAGAACCGCCAGAACCTGGGCATCTACCGCCAGCAGGTCATCGGCCCCAACAAGGTCATCATGCGCTGGCTGGCCCACCGGGGCGGCGCCCTGGATTTCCGCGACCACCAGCTCGCCAACCCGGGCAAGCCCTTCCCGGTGGCGGTGGTCATCGGCTGCGACCCGGCCACCATCCTGGGGGCGGTGACCCCGGTGCCGGATACCCTGTCCGAATACCAGTTCGCCGGGCTCCTGCGCGGCGGCAAGACGGAACTCACCAAGTGCCTGGGTTCCGACCTCCAGGTGCCGGCTTCCGCCGAGATCGTCCTGGAAGGCGTCATCCATCCCGGCGAAACCGCCCTGGAAGGTCCCTACGGCGACCACACCGGCTACTACAACGAACAGGCAGAATTCCCGGTATTCACCATCGAGCGCATCACCATGCGCAGGAACCCCATCTACCATTCCACCTACACCGGCAAGCCGCCCGACGAGCCGGCGGTGCTGGGGGTGGCGCTCAATGAAGTCTTCGTGCCGCTCCTGCAGAAGCAGTACCCGGAAATTGTCGATTTCTACCTGCCGCCGGAGGGCTGCTCCTACCGGCTGGCGGTGGTCAGCATCAAGAAGCAGTACCCGGGCCACGCCAAGCGCATCATGTTCGGCATCTGGAGCTTCCTGCGCCAGTTCATGTACACCAAGTTCATCATCGTGGTGGACGACGACGTGA
>JBLNBI010000159.1:0-8078 GCA_050259815.1 Actinomycetota bacterium
TCCAGGAGCTGCTGGCCGTCCCGGCCGTCGTCCAGAATGAAGTCGGAGAGGACGATGTCGAACTTGTGGTTGTTCACCTGCCGGATCACTTCGGCCGAGGTGCCGGCGCCGTGGACCGTGGTCACCCCCAGCCCGGACAGCATGATGCGCAGCGAGTCCCGAGCCGGCGGATGGCGGTCGACAATGAGGACTCGTTTGGTGGTGAGAGACTGCTGCAGCACCAGCAGCATCTCTTCGTTGTTCAGGGCATCCATGCCGTTCCAGAGGTTGGGTCCAATGGTCGGAAAATACGCCAAGTCGATAGGCCGGACAAGGCATGGCGTCCGCCCCCCGGCCGGACGCCCTGCCGGCAAGGCGACAGATTCCGTCCGTCCAGGGTAATTTCTATTATTTTTCAGCCCCCTGACGTAAAATCCGCCTTTCCGGCCCCGCCCGCAGCAACCTCTGTTTCAGACTCAACACCATGCTCTTTCCCACCCGTTTCGATGTCATTGTGGTCGGCGGCGGTCATGCCGGCACCGAGGCAGCCCTCGCGGCCGCCCGCGCCGGCGCGAAGACCCTGCTCCTCACCCATAACCTCGAAACCCTGGGGGCCATGAGCTGCAACCCGTCCATCGGGGGCATCGGCAAGGGCCATCTGGTGAAGGAAGTGGACGCCCTGGGCGGCGCCATGGCGGCCGCCACCGACGAGGGCGGCATCCAGTTCCGCATCCTCAACGCCTCCAAGGGGCCCGCCGTGCGGGCCACCCGCGCCCAGGCCGACCGGGTCCTGTACCGCCAGGCCATTCGCACCCGCCTCGAGAACCAGCCCAACCTGACCCTTTTCTCCCAAGCCTGCGACGACCTGCTGGTGGAAGGCGACCGGGTGGTGGGCGCCGTCACCCAGCTCGGCATCCGCTTCGAGGCCCCCACCGTGGTGCTGACCGCCGGCACCTTCCTGAACGGCCTCATCCACGTCGGTCTGTCCAACTACACCGGCGGGCGCATGGGCGATCCTCCGTCGGTATCCCTGGCTGCCCGCCTCAAGGAACTAAAGCTGCCCCAGGGGCGGCTGAAGACCGGCACCCCGCCCCGGCTGGACGGCAAGACCATCGACTACTCGTCCATGACGCCCCAGTACTCGGACGAGCCCATGCCGGTCTTCTCCTTCCTGGGCCGCCCGGAGCAGCATCCGGCCCAGTTGCCCTGCTGGATCACCCAGACCAACCAGCGCACCCACGATATCATCCGCGGTGGCCTGGACCGTTCCCCCATGTACACCGGCGTGATCGAAGGGGTCGGCCCCCGCTACTGCCCGTCCATCGAGGACAAGATCCACCGCTTCGCCGACCGGGACAGCCACAACGTCTTCCTGGAGCCCGAGGGCCTGACCACCCACGAGGTCTACCCCAACGGCATCTCCACCTCGCTGCCCTTCGACGTGCAGCTGGCGGTGGTGCGCTCCATCAAGGGCCTGGAGAACTGCCACATCCTGCGCCCCGGCTACGCCATCGAATACGATTTCTACGATCCCCGGGGCCTCAAGAACACCCTGGAGACCAAAGTAATTAGTGGCCTGTTCTTCGCCGGCCAGATCAACGGCACCACCGGCTACGAGGAAGCCGCCGCCCAGGGCCTGCTGGCCGGGGTGAATGCCGCCCTCTACGCCCAGGGCAAGGAAGGCTGGTGCCCCCGCCGGGACGAGGCCTATCTCGGCGTGCTGGTGGACGACCTCATCACCCGGGGCGTCTCCGAGCCCTACCGCATGTTCACCAGCCGGGCCGAGTACCGCTTGAGCCTGCGGGAAGACAACGCCGACCTGCGCCTCACCGAACAGGGCCGACAACTGGGGCTGGTGGACGACGCCCGCTGGGACGCCTTCTGCCGGAAGCGCGACGCCATCGCCCGGGAGCAGGAGCGGCTCAAATCCACCTGGTTCAATCCCGCCACCCTGCCGGCCGAGGACGCCACCCGGGTGCTCGGCAAGCCGATCGAGCGGGAATACAGTCTTTTCGACCTGCTGCGCCGGCCGGAGGTGAGCTACCAGGCTCTCCTGACCCTGCCCAATGCGGGCGAATCCCTGGACGATCCCCTCGCCATCGAGCAGGTGGAAATCCAGGCCAAGTACCAGGGCTACATCGACCGCCAGGCTGAAGAAGTCTCCAAGGCCGCCGCCTATGAAGAGACGCCCCTGCCCGCCGACCTGGATTACTCCAAGGTGGCCGGCCTCTCCAACGAGGTCCAGCAGAAGCTGCGCCAATACAAGCCCCAGACCCTGGGCCAGGCTTCCCGCATCCAGGGCATCACGCCGGCGGCCATCTCGCTGCTCCTCATCCACCTGAAGCGTCTCGGCCGTTCCCGGGCGGCAGCATGAGCCAGAACCAGCTCTCATCGGGCCTCGCCGCCCTCGGCCTCGACCTGCCCAACCCGGCGCCGGAGAAACTCCTCGCCTACCGGGACCTGCTGCTCAAGTGGAACAAGACCTACAACCTGACCGCCCTGCGCGATCCGGAGCAGGCCATTTCCCACCACCTACTGGATTCCCTGGCCATCCTGCCCTGGGTTGAGGCCGGCAGCCTGCTGGACGTGGGCAGCGGCGGCGGATTACCGGGCATCCCCCTGGCCATTTCCCGGCCCGACCTGCAGGTCACCATGGTGGATGCCGTCCAGAAGAAGGCCACTTTCCTGCAGCAAGCCGCCATCGAGCTGGCGCTGCCCAACGCCCGCGCCCTGCACGCCCGGGTGGAAACCCTGACCGGGCAGTACGGGCAGATCACTTCCCGGGCCTTTTCCGACCTGGCCGAATTCACCCGCCTCACCCGCCACCTCCTCACCCCCGGCGGGCGCTGGCTGGCCATGAAGGGCGTGCGCCCCGAGGGGGAAATGGCCACCCTGCCCGAAGGCATCCGCATTGACGCCATCGAGCCCCTGTCCGTCCCCGGGCTCGACGCCGAACGACATTTGATCATCTTGAAAGCCGAGGAATGAAAGTACTCGCCATCACCAACCAGAAGGGCGGGGTCGGCAAGACGACCACGGCGGTCAATCTGGCCGCCTGCCTGGCCGCCCAGGACCAGCGCGTCCTGCTCATCGACCTCGACCCCCAGGGCAACGCCACCACGGGCTGCGGCATTTTCAAGAAGGAAGCCCTGCCGACGGTGTATCAATTGCTCCTGGGCATGGCCAGCCTTTCCCAGGTCTGCCTGAAGACCGATTTCGCCTTCGACGTCCTGCCCGCCAACCGGGAGCTGGCCGGGGCGGAAGTGGAGCTGATCGAGATTCCCCACCGGGAATACCGCCTCAAGAACGCCCTCCAGGCCGGCAAGGACACCTACGACTTCGTCCTCATCGACTGCCCGCCGGCCCTCAACATGCTGACGGTGAATGGCCTGGTCGCCTCCGACGCCGTGGTCATCCCCATGCAGTGCGAGTACTACGCCCTGGAAGGCCTGTCGGACCTGGTGGAGACCCTGCGCAAGGTGCGATCCCATCTCAATCCGCGCCTGGAAATCGAGGGCCTCTTGCGCACCATGTACAACCCCCAAAGCACCCTGACCCAGCAGGTGTCCGGAGAACTGGAAAGTCACTTCGGCCAGAAGGTCTACAAGACTATCGTGCCCCGCAACGTGCGGCTGGCGGAAGCGCCGTCCTACGGCAAGCCCGTCATCGCCTTCGACAAGAATTCCCGGGGAGCCCAGGCCTACACCTCCCTGGCCATGGAAATCCTCGATCGCGCCAAGGTGGCCGCATGATCGCCAAGATGAAAGGCCTCGGCCGCGGCCTCGACGCGCTCCTGGCCGGCAACGACCTTGCCGAGAAGGACGAGCAGCGCAGCCTGCCGGTGGAACGCCTCAGGCCCGGCAAGTACCAGCCCCGCACCCACATGGACCAGGAATCCCTGGCCGAGCTGGCGGCGTCCATCAAGGCCCAAGGGGTGATGCAGCCCATCCTGGTGCGCATCATCGACCCGACCCCGGGAGCAGAGCGCTACGAGATCGTCGCCGGCGAGCGGCGCTGGCGGGCTTCCCAGATCGCCGGGCTGAGCGAAGTCCCGGTGCTCATCCGCGCCATCCCGGACGAGCAGGCCCTGGCCATGGCCCTCATCGAGAACATCCAGCGGGAGAACCTCAACCCCCTGGAGGAGGCCATGGGCCTGCAGCGCCTCATCGACGAATTCGGCCTCACCCATCAGCAGGCGGCCGATGCGGTCGGCCGCTCCCGTCCCGCCGCCTCCAACCTGCTGCGCCTGCTGCAGCTCACCGCCCCCGTCCAGGACATGCTCATGGAGGGCAAGCTGGACATGGGCCACGCCCGCGCCCTGCTGCCCATTTCCGGCGCGCCCCAGGTGCAACTCGCCCAGCGCATCGTGCAGAAGGGCCTGTCGGTCCGGGAAGCCGAGCGCATCGTCCAGAACCTCCTCAACCCGCCCAAGCCCACCGAGGAAAAGCCCGTGGACCGGGATCTTCTGCGCCTGGAGGAAGAGTTGTCGGACAACCTGGGGGCAGCCGTATCCATCCGCGCCAACAAGAAGGGCGCCGGCAAGGTGACCATCGAATTCGGGGATCTGGAGCAGCTGGACGGCCTGCTCGGCCGCTTGCGCTGAGCGTGGCGTCGTAGACCCGGGAGGCCGGAAAAAGTTGGCCTTTCGGGATATTCCGGATTGACGGGAGAGGCCAGAAGTCTTATATTATATAGGTTTTGTTTCGGTGCCCCGCAGCCTGCGAATACCATGTTCAAAGCGGTTTATTGGCAGACTGGCGCCACCGTAGCAACGGTGTTGATCTTGGGATTGTTGGTGGGATCGGAGGGAGCGATCTCGGCAGGCATCGGCGGATTTGCCTGCATCCTCCCCAACGCATGGTTCGCGTGGCGCCTGGCGGCGACGGCAAAACATGCAAAGCCGACCTCCATGGCAGCCGGATTCTTCATCGGCGAGTTTATTAAGGTCGTTGCGACCATAGGATTGTTGGCAATTGCCATGAAGCTGTATCCGAGCATGCACTGGCTCAGCCTGCTGATCGGGATGGTGGTTGCGTTACACGCAAGTTTGTTTGCTTTTTGGAAGAAATCCTGACATGTCTACTGGTCACGAAGCAGCTGCAGCACACGGCCCGTCGGCGGGCGAATACATCGTCCACCACCTGACGCACCTGAACTCCTCGGGTCATCCGCAACAGTCGGTCATCGACTTCAGCGTCATCAACCTGGACACCCTGACCTTCTCCATCGCCATGGGCGTCATCGGCCTGCTGGTGATGTGGCGCGTCGCCGCCAGCGTCACCTCCGGCGTTCCCGGCCGCCTCCAGGCTGCCGTCGAGATCGTCCTGGAAATGGTCTCCAACCAGGCCAAGGGCATCATCCACCATGAAGAGTCCCGCAAGTTCGTGGCTCCCCTGGCCCTGACCGTCTTCGTCTGGATCTTCCTGATGAACTCCATGGACTTCCTGCCCCTGGACGTTCTCCCCAATATTTGGCAAGCCATGACCGGCGACCACCACGCCTACCTGCGCGTCGTGCCCACCGCCGACCTGAACGGCACCCTGGGCATGTCCGTCGGCGTGCTGCTGGTCTGCCTGTACTACAACATCAAGATCAAGGGCGCCGGCGGCTGGATTCACGAGCTTTTCACCGCTCCCTTCGGCAGCCACCCGGTCCTCTACCCGATCAACTTCGCCATGCAGATGATCGAGTTCCTGGCCAAGACCGTCTCCCACGGCATGCGGCTTTTCGGCAACATGTACGCTGGCGAGCTGGTGTTCATGCTGATCGCGCTGATGGGCGCTGCCTGGGGCGGCTCCGGCATGACCGGTCCCCTGCTGTGGGCGGGCCATGTCGTCGCCGGCTCCGTCTGGGCCGTCTTCCACATCCTGATCGTTGCCCTCCAGGCCTTCATCTTCATGATGCTGACCCTGGTTTATGTCGGCCAGGCTCACGAGTCGCACTAATCTGATTTAACTGGTTTTTTTCAAGTTTGTTTTAACCTTAACCTACCTACCAAGGAGTTTTCATGGAACACATTCTGGGTTTTGTCGCGCTGGCTGCTGGTCTGATCATCGGTCTGGGTGCTATCGGTGCTTGTATCGGTATCGGCATCATGGGCTCCAAGTACCTCGAAGCCTCCGCTCGCCAGCCTGAACTGATGAACGCCCTGCAGACCAAGATGTTCCTGCTGGCCGGTCTGATCGACGCCGCCTTCCTGATCGGTGTCGGTATCGCGATGATGTTCGCCTTCGCCAACCCGTTCAAGCTGCTGTAATCGGCTCCTTCCAACCTTTTTAGTAAGGGACTGATACCGTGAATCTGAATGCAACGCTGTTCGCCCAGCTTGTTGTGTTCTTCATTCTGGCGTGGTTCACGATGAAATTCGTGTGGCCCCCCATTGTGAAGGCACTCGACGAGCGTGCGACCAAGATCGCGGACGGTCTGGCTGCCGCCGAACGCGGAAAACACGATCTCGAGCTGGCTACCAAGCGTTCCGCAGACTTCCTGCGCGAAGGCAAGGAAAAGACTGCCGAACTGCTGGCCCAGGCTGAAAAGCGTGCTGTCCAGATCGTCGAGGAGGCCAAGGCCGCCGCGAAGGTCGAAGCAGACCGCATCATCGCCGGTGCCAAGGCAGAAGCCGAGCAGGAATCTGCCCGCGTCAAGGAAGCTCTGCGTGGTCAGGTGGCTGCTCTTGCCGTCGCCGGCGCGGAGAAGATCCTGCGCCGCGAGATCGATGCCAAGGCCCACGCCGAACTGCTGGCCGCGATTGAACAGGACCTGTAAAGCTTATGGCTGAATCTGTCACCATCGCTCGCCCCTACGCCGAAGCCATCTTCAAGCTGGCCAAGGAAGCCGGGGCACTGGGCGCGTGGTCTGCCCGCCTGAAGCGGCTGGCCGCCGTCGCCCAGGATCCGGAGATGGCCGATGTGATCGGCAATCCCCGTCTGTCCTCCGACCAAGTGGCCCAGCTCTTCATTTCGCTGGCCGACGACAACGACGCCGTTCTTGGCAACTTTGTCCGTGTTCTCGCCGAAGGCAAGCGCCTGGCTCTGCTGCCGGATGTCTCCCGGCTGTTCGAGGCTGCCAAGGACGCCGAAGAAGGTGTCAAAGAGGCCGTGGTTTACTCCGCGTTCCCCCTTGATGCCGGCACCCTGGCTTCTCTCGTTCCTCAGCTCGAGGCACATTTCAAATCCAAGCTTGCCCCGTCCGTCGTCGTCGACGCGGAATTGATCGGCGGCGTGCGGGTCGCGGTGGGTGATCAGGTGTTGGATGCTTCCGTTCGCGGCAAGCTCGAAGCCATGGCCACGGCGCTCAAGATTTAGGAGATTTATATGCAGTTGAATCCGTCCGAGATCAGTGAACTGATCAAAAGCAAGATTCAGAACCTGCAAGTGGGCGCTGAAACCCGCACGCAGGGAACCGTTGTTTCCGTAACCGACGGCATTTGCCGTGTCCATGGCCTGCAAGACGTCATGCAGGGCGAAATGCTGGAATTCCCCGGCAACACCTTCGGCATGGCGCTGAACCTCGAGCGCGACTCCGTCGGTGCCGTGGTTCTGGGTGAGTACGAGCACATTTCCGAAGGCGACGCCGTCAAGTGCACCGGCCGCATTCTGGAAGTCCCCGTCGGCCCCGAGCTGCTGGGCCGCGTGGTCAACTCCCTGGGCCAGCCGATCGACGGCAAGGGCCCGATCAACGCCAAGCTGACCGACAAGATCGAAAAGGTCGCCCCCGGCGTTATTTGGCGTAAGTCCGTGTCCCAGCCGGTCCAGACCGGTCTGAAGTGCGTGGACTCCATGGTGCCCGTCGGCCGTGGCCAGCGCGAGCTGATCATTGGCGACCGTCAGACCGGCAAGACCGCCGTCGCTGTCGACACCATCATCAACCAGAAGGGCAAGAACCTCTTCTGCGTTTATGTCGCTATCGGCCAGAAGGCTTCCACCATCGCCAACGTGGTGCGCAAGCTGGAAGAGCACGGCGCGATGGAATACACCATCATCGTCGCTGCTTCCGCTTCCGAATCCGCTGCGCTGCAGTTCATCGCCCCCTACTCCGGCTGCACCATGGGCGAGTACTTCCGCGACCGCGGCCAAGACGCCCTGATCATTTACGACGAC
>JBLNBI010000160.1:0-12790 GCA_050259815.1 Actinomycetota bacterium
GTTCAGGGCCTGTTGGGGGGCTGAGCTTTCTGCGAAGCTGCTGAACCAAGTTCGATCCTGGACAATTTGCCCGGTACTTTCTGTCGGACGGGACGGAATCCGGTGTCGGACGATTCCTGCACGGTCCCGGGAGGAGAGGGCCGGGATCGTGCAGGGTGAGGGTGAGTCAGCGCTTGCCGGAGGCGATACGGTCCACCATGGCGCGGATGGCGGCGATCTGGACGCCGTCCCGGGTGGCGTAGTTGGCGCTGGTGTATCCCCACCAGTCCCAGCAGCCGTTGGGATTGATGCCGGGGACGGAAACGGCCTGGGGAAAGAGCACGACGATCCGGTTGTTGTCCGCCCAGGTGTCGTAGCCCGCGTGACGGACGAAGGTGGTGCCGTAGTACAGCCCGCCGCCGGGGGCTGGGTGCAGGGGAAGATAGCTCTGCCCCTGCCGACAGCCGTGGAAGGCAACGTGGAGGCGGCAGGATTCGCCCTTCTCGCAGGCGGCGGGAATGTAGATCCAGCCGGAGCTGTCCAGGCCGGTGCTCCACAGGAACGAAGACGCCTTGGGCACGTACCGGCTTTGGTCGAACTGGACGAAGCGGCCGGTCGGCTTGGCGGGAGCAGCGGCCAGCGGCCCGTAGATCCAGCTCAGCACGTCCTTGGCGCCGTCCTGCTTGCACTTGCCGATGTAGGGCGAGTCGGTGACCGGGCAGTCGTTGCCGTAGGCCGCCGTCGGCATGGTGTGCCCAGCATCGGCCAGCCGGGTGCTCTGGATGTTCTGGGGAGGAATGGCGAAGCGGCTGTAGAAGTCCGCCAGTTGGTCGATGACCGGGCCGGGCACCAGCGGGTCCTTGCCGCCGGAAACGATGGCGACCTTCTGGTCACCAGCGGGTCCTTGCCGCCGGAAACGATGGCGACCTTCTGCCTGGCCAGATGATCGACGCCGTCGATCAGCTTCTGGTCGGCGAAGCGCCGGGTGGCTGCCTCCAGGGCGGGGACGTCGGTACTGGTCGGGGAGACGGCGCAGATCTGGTGGAGGGGATCGGCGGTACAGGTGCATTTGGTGGTGGCCCGGCCCACATCTCCCTGGGCACAGTAGTAAGGGCCGCCGGCGATGATTCCCGCCCCCTTGACGATGGAGGAGTGGGCGACCTGGAATTGGCCGGCCATGAATCCCCCCGAGGAAATGCCCGACACCGAGGTTTCGGAAATATCCACGTTGAGGGCAGGCAGGGGCGGCAGGGATTGGGCCTGGCACGCAAGCGCCAGGAAAGCCGGGGCCAGGAGGACCAGGGGATTACGGATTGCGCGGAACATTGGATTCTCCGATGCGGGGGAATCCGGAAAATGGCACAAGGCACAAGCCGGGTCAATGCTATTGGTATTTGCCTTGGCCGTAGGCGCAACAAAAACTACAGTAAATACCCTATGCCATAATGCTATTTAATATACCGTTCTTGGATTAAATATTTTCTTTATTCCGGTAATGGGACATAATCGCTGCTCAACTAATTCTTAATGGTGATCCTGATGGATATTTCCAACCTGTCTATCGCTGAACTCAAGCGCCTTCTGGTTCAGATTCCGAAAGAGATTGAGCGTCGCCAGAAGGAAGAGCGCGTCAAGGTTCTGAAGGAAATCGAGTCCATTGCCGCCGAACGCGGTTTTGCCCTGGACGAGTTGATCGGCGGCGAGCGTCCCAAGAAGGAACGCGCTCCCGTGGCCGCAAAATACCGCCATCCCTCCAACCCGGAACTGACCTGGACCGGCCGCGGCCGTCAGCCCCGCTGGGTTGCCGAATTCGTGCAGAATGGCGGCAGCCTGACCCAGTTGCAGGTCTAAGGGAATACGCCCGGACTTGAAAGCCGCCTCGGCGGCTTTTTTCTTTTGTGGGTCGCCGAAACCGATATATGAACCGATTCCAGTCTTTCGACACCATGCTTCTGAACGGCGCGGGACTTAATCTCCAGGCCGTTTTCAATATCTCCGATCTGCCTTCCGACGTGGCCGAGTCCCTTCGGTCGTTTGGCGCCCTGGAAGATTATGGGCAATTGATCCTGATCGGCCACGGCGGCACCCGGCTTTGGGAATGCGTCAAGGAATCGGGGATTATTTCGGAAGACCCCATCGACGATTTCACCGTGCAAATGGTGAAACGCTGGTTTTCCGATTCGCAACCGAATAACCGTTTCCGGATTATTTATCCGGGCAGTCAGGCAATCGGATTGCAACGCCTCGGGCAATTGGCCGGCTGGCACAGTTCGTCGCCTTTCCGGGTTGGGGTCGATGCCGAGTGGGGATCCTGGTATGCCTACCGGGCGGTGGTGCTGGCCGACACCCGGTTCGAACCGACCCGGCCGGTGGAGCGGACGTCTCCCTGCCTGACTTGCGACGGCCGGCCCTGCGTGGCCGCCTGCCCGGCACAGGCGCTGGCGGGGAACGAGTTCGGCTTCGAGAAATGCGCGGCCTACCGACTCCAGCCGGAATCAGCTTGCCGGGACAAATGCCTTGCCCGGGTCGGCTGCCCGGTGGGCAGCAGCCACCGCTATTCGGATGAGCAGCTCCGCCACAGCTACTCCCGCTCCCTGCGCTACCTCAAGCAATATTTCTGAATCACCAGGGAATGGGGCGGCGATCCCGAAAGAAGCCGCCGGTGGGGCCGTCATCCGGCAGGGTCGCCAGCCAGACTACGGTGTCGATGCCTTCCTCCGCCGAACGGGGAGCCTTGGCGCCGCCCATGTCGGTACGGCACCAGCCCGGACACACCGAATTCACCTTGATTCCCGATCCGGCCGTCTCGGTGGCGAGGATGCGGGTGACGGCATTGAGAGCCGTCTTGGAGATGCGATAGGCGGGAACGCCGGAGGCCATGTCGGAAAGCTGGCCCAGGCCGGAGGACAGATTGACCACCCGCCCGGCGCCGCTGCTCCGCATCAGGGGAACCACCGCCTGGGTGACCCGCAGCACCCCGAACAGGTTGGTTTCCAGGGTGGTGCGCAGGGTGTCCAGGGAGAGATCCAGGAGGCTGGTATCGTAATGGTCAATGCCGATTCCGGCGTTGTTGATGAGCACATCCACCCGGCCGAAGCGGACCCCCAGCCATTGGCCGAGGGCCGCCGCCGATTCGTCGCTGGTCACATCCAGGGGGTGGCATTCCATCTGGCGGCCGGCCTGGCGCACTTCGGCTTGCAGGGATTCCAGGTCTTCCAGCCGCCGGGCGGTGGCAACCACCACATGGCCCTCGACCAGGGCCAGATGGCGGGCGGCTTCCCGCCCTAGGCCGCGGCTGGCGCCGGTGACGACGGTGATGGTTTGATCGGCCATGGTCGAAGCTCCTGGTTGTCGGGGAATCCTGGAATGGAGTCCGGCGCGGGCGACAGGTTCAGCTGATGACGTAGGCGGCGGAGCCGGTGGCGATGAGGACGCCCGCGTCGTTCTCCAAAGTCATCTGTAAGGAAGCGATGCGGCCGCCCAGGCGGGTGATGCGGCCCGTGGCCACAAAGCTCTGGCCGATGCCGGGGCGCAGGTAATCCACCCGCAGGTCGATGGTCCCGACCCGGCCGAAGCGGTGGGCCACCTGGTCGGCGCTCTCGTCCGCATGCTTTTCGGCGATGCCCACCGTCACCGCCAGGCCGCCGACGGTATCCAGGGTGGCGGAAATCATGCCGCCGTGGAGGCGCCCGTGGACGTAGCTCCCCACCAGTTCCTTGCGCATGGCGAAGGTCAGCTGGGGCGCCGCCGGGTCGAGGGAGGCGACCTTCAGGCCGATCAGCTCGTTGAAGTGGATGCGGTGTTCGAACATGTCCCGGAGCATGGCCTCGAGGCGGGCCTGCTCCTGGGGGCTGCGGCGGATGAGGGGGGATGAATTCGGCATGGCCGGATTATAAGGGCGATCAGCCCTTCAGCCAGGCCATCAGTTCCGGGCCGAGGAGTGCGGCGTTCAGCTGGTCGTCCGTCTTGGCCACGAAGGCCCGGAGGTCGGGTATGGCAACGAATCCCGTATTCCCGAAGGCATCGCCGATGCCCTCCAGGAAGGGGAAGCGGTTCGACTGGTTGGAGATGCCGATGAACAGGAAATACACCGGGTCCCGGCGGGCCTCGGATTCCTTCAGGATCCGCAGGGTCCGGTCGTGGTCGGCGTTCTCTCCGTCGGTGACGAAAATGACCAGGGAGCGCTTTCCCGGGCTTGCCGCTGCCGGCCGTCCGAGGCCGAACAGGCGGGCGATGAAACCGCCCGTTCCGCCGTTGGTGGAACAGCCGAAGGTGTCCAGCGCCGCCTCCAGGGCATAGGAATAATCGGTGCCGCCGCACCAGCCCGGCACCCGGTCGACGATCCGTTTTTCCACGAAGCCCTGGTAGTTGTCGGCATGGACGGCGCCGACGGCATGGACCGAAGAGCGGCCGTTGCTGAAGCTGATCACGTCCAGCTTGAGATCAGGGTCGAAGGTGAGGCCCCAGGGCACGAGGCGGGTGAGCAGGTCGCCGGTGGTGCCGTCCCGGTGTTCATCCTCGAAGGAGCCGGAAACGTCCAGGACGAAGGCGAGATCGACGGCGGGGGCGTGGGTTATGCCGGCCTTTTCCAGGCAGAGCTTGAGGGCGGCCTGGGATTTTTCGAGATTCAGTTGAAGGGCCATGTCATTTCCTTTCAAAGTGGGATATCAGGCTGGAAAGCTTCTCCCGGAGGAGGTAATGCTCGGTTTCGTCCGGCCTGGCGGAGAGGGTTGCGAGGTGGTTGATGAGGTCCGGCAGGCGCAGCAGAACGCCGTCCTGAACCTGGCCGGCCAGGTTCCGAACGCGCAGCCTGTCCAGCTCGATATGGGCGAGGAAGCCGGCGAGCAGCCCTTCGGCGGAGAGGAGGGCGGACTGGCGCCCCGCCAGGACGGATCTTTGCTCTTCCGGCAGTTGAGCCAGCAGCAGGTCGGCGGCCAGCGCCCAGGCACCGACGGTCGTCCTGGCGCAGCCAGCCCGGTGGGAAAGGGCTTCCAGGGCCGTCTCGGTCGCCAGGAGGCCGGGCAGGCCGGCGCTCAGTTCAGCCGCAAGGCGTCGGACTTCCGATTCCGCCCGCTCCCAGGCCTTGCGCGGCTGCCGCCGGCCTAGGAGAACGCCGGGCTCCATGGCTTCCAGCAGCTCGGCCAGAAGGACGTGCAGCCGTGCCAGGTGGCGGGGCATGGTCCGCAGGGGCGCGCTCTCCAGGAGGGACAGGCGTTCAGAGAGAAGCCCCGTCGCCTGCCTCTGGACATCCTGCCCGTAGCCCAGCCAGTCGGCGACCGGCCGGGTTCCCGGGGCCATGTCGGCCAGAATCCCCTGGATGACCCCGATGGCTTCCGGTGAGGCGTCGGGGAAGCGCTGCCGCAGCGCTTCCCCCGGCACCGTCGCCGGTTCCCGCACGACCCCGGGCATCCGAGTCGGCGCAGGCTTGGCGCCGAGGGGAATGACCGTCGGCTGCCGGAGTGAGGAGGGCGTAGCCATTGGTTGCTCGGGGTCCCGCTCAGGAGAAGTGGCCGAGGACGGTATTGAAGTCACCATTGAAGCCCACTCCGACGGCCGCGAAACTGGCGCCGGTTCCATCGATGAGGATGGAACCCATCTGGACGCCCACGAATTCCCCGAACTGGCTGGACAGGGAGGCCCGCAGCACTTGCTCCCCGCTGCCGTTCTCCACCACGACGGCGGCGTTGCCTACTTGGCCGAAGCGGGTGCCGCCGCCCTGGGGGTGGATCATGGCGAGCAGGGGGATTTCGATGACGCCAGCCGAGGGAGGGGAGAGCTTGCCGGGGTCGATCTCGATCCACTCATCGATGTCGAGTTCGTCGCCGTCCCGGGCGTCGGGACTGTGCTTCAGGGCGCCGCCGTGGATTTCGAAACTGCCGTCCGGGGCCTTGGGAAGGGTGCCGACCTCCTGGGTGCCGATGCGGCGCCGGACGTTGTAGGTGGAGAGGATGTCCTCGAAGCTGGAGGCCTTCGCGCCGTCGCCGGTATTGACGCAGACGATGGCGTGCAGATCCACGTCCGCCTTGCCTTCCCAGGACAGGCGGACCTTGAAGCGCTCGCCCTTGTTGAGATTGAGGGCCAGCTTGGGGGCGGCATCGCCGGGCTTGGTGAGATTCAGGGTCAGGTGGTTCATGGGCTTCTCCTTCAGAGTGAAATGGGCTTGGCGGGGTTGAGGCTGCGGCCGAGGCTCACCATGTCCTGGCGGGCCTGGGCGAACATCTGCCGGGCGGCGTCGAATTTCTGCTGGTTGCAGACGCGGGCATCGGCGACCAGCAGTTGCAGGGTCTTGGTTTCCTCGACGATCTGCCGGAGCTGTTCGGCCTGGGCCAGGCGGTTGTCCCCCGGGGCATGGGCCGCCACGGAGACCACTTCCTCCAGGAGCATGCCCCGGACGGCAGCCAGGTTCCGGTCCAGGTCGGCGCCCTGTTGGGCCAAGCGCTGGACGTCCTGGGTGATGCGGGCGCCGTGGATGGTCAGCAGGGTCATCTTGATGCTGGAGAACCGGGCCGAGGCCGTGGTGGCCAGTTCCTGCAGGGTGGCGATGCCCGCGTTCTGGAGCTGGCGGATGACCAGCTGGTCCGAGGGCAGCCGGGACAGGGTGCCTTCCAGGGCCAGGGCGCGGCTTTCCAGGGCCTGGAGCTTGTCCTGGAGCTCGGCGGTGGCGAACCCGTCCGCCGAATCGACGCCGGCTACCTCCTGCCTGGCCTTTTCAAGCAGGCCATGGGCAAAGGCGGCGGCCTGGGCGAAATCCGTGAAACGCTCCCGGTAGGTTTCCTTCAAGGTCTCCAACTGGCACAGCTCTTCGGAGAGCCGTTGCTGCTCCACCTGGAGTTCCCGTTCCATGGTGCCGACCAGGTCGGAGAGTTTCCGGGACTTGCCCGTGGCCACCCGGCAGGCTTCGTCGTAGGCCCGGCTGGTGGCTTGCCGGAGGGCTTTCCGGCTGAAGGCACCGACCAGGCGTTCCAGGAGGGAGGGCTTGGCGTCCAGGATGCGGGCGGCGACAGCGGGCAAATTCTCCCGGTCGACCGCCTCCTTCAATTCCGTGAAGAGCTTGAAGAGGCGGGGCTGGTCGGCCTTCTCGATGCGTCCGAGGAAACCGTCCAGGACCCGGTGCAGGGCCTGTTCGGCCTCGGCGCCCAGGAGGGCGATGTCCCGGCTGTCCATGGTGGCGAAGTCGATGGCGGCGATCCGGTCGGAAATCTCCCGGAGCTGCCCCTCGTCCAGCACGGCGGGAAAGCCCGCCGGCAGGGCGAAGGAAGAGGGCGTATGGCGAGTGGTCATGATGGTGGTCGCAAAAGTGTTGGTCATGGCAGGCTTACGAACCGGAGGAGACTTCGGCCAGGGCGGGTTCCCGGGAAAAGCGGCGCATGGCGAGCACCCCAAACACCACGGCAGCGAAGCCGGCCAGCTTGTAGGAGAGATCGGTGTAGTCGCCGACGCTCATGTGGACCCGGGTGATGTAGTCGCCCAGGAGGGGATCGCTGATCATCATCTCTGCACCGACCCAGCCCAGAAGGCCGGCACCCAGCCAGATGACCACCGGGAAGCGGTCCATGAGTTTCATGATGGCGCCGGCGCCGAAGACGATGACGGGGATGCTGAGGACGATGCCGGCGATGGCGTACACCGTGCTGTTGGGGCCCGCGCTGTGGGAAGCGCCCACGACAGCCAGGACGTTGTCCAGGGACATCATGAAGTCGGCGACGACGATGGTCTTCACCGCGTCGAACAGGCGGTCGGGCGCATCGACGTCATGTTCGTCGCCGTTGTCCATGAGAAGCTTGTAGCCGATGTAGAGCAGGTAGGCGCCGGCGATGAGCTTCACGTAGGCCAGGCCCATCAGCACCCCGGCGAAGACCAGGAGCACCGTGCGCAGCAGGATGGCGCCCGCCGTACCCAGGACGACGGCCCGGGAGCGCACCGCCAGGGGCAGGGAAGCGCAGGCCAGCGCGATCACGATGGCGTTGTCGACGCCGAGCATGATGTCGATGCCGACGATCTTGAGGATCGCGATCCAGTCGATGTTCATCAGGAATTCCATGGCAACCTCACTTGTATGAAGAATGGGTGAGGCGATGCTAGCGGCTGCCGGTATGCCGATGTCACGGAATAAATGAGTCGACAATTCGTAAAAAACGGACCGTGTTGTTTTTAATGTAGAAATTTACGATGTATTTCTGGGTGGAGAATTTTTTCGTTGAATCCCGTAGGTCACAGGTCCACAATCCGTCCCCGGGGAGGTGGCATGAATACGAAACATTCCAAGCCGACGTTGCGCGCCCGGCTTCAAACCATGGCGCTGTTGCTGGACCGGGAGGCGGCCAGGATGCCCGACTACGTGCGGGAGCGGGACCGCCTGGCGTTGATGGAGGCGCTCCAGGCGGGCTGGCGGCAGATCATGCGGATCAAGGCCCGGGCGGCGGTCGCCGGGCTGCTGGAAGAGCGGGGCCGGCGGCAGGCCGGCTGAACCATATCGGGGCTGACGCTCCGATTTTCAGCCTACGAGGCTGTGCCACAGCCAGTTCATGAACAGCGCCGAGAGGGTCAGCATCAGCGCGGTGAACAGAACCAGTACAAGAAGCAGTCCGCCCACCAGCAGGCGGCTGGACCGGGTAGTCTTGACCGGGTTGTCCAGGTAATTCCCCAGGAGGCGGGCGTTCCGCTGATTGGCTTTCCAGGCCGCGTCGAACAAGTCCCCGGCCAGGGGAATCATGCCGACCAATCCTTCTATGGCCACATTCATCGCCATGCGCATGAGTAGGCTGCGGGGCGCGCCCAGACGGGCCGCCTGGCGGACGATGAAGGCCGAGAGCAGCACCCCGGCGGCGTCTCCGAGGAAAGGCACCAGGCCGATGACGGCATCCAGGCCGATGCGGAATCCGCCGGGCAGACGGATGGCGTTATCCAGCAGCCAGGCGAGGGCATCAACCTGTTCCCGGATTCGTTGGGCATTTGCCGGAGGAGGGCCGTCCTCCCCCGGGCCGTGGTTGCGCCGCATGGTCGCCTTCCTGTCCGTCCGTCAAGGGATAGACGTCCGAGGACGGCGCCCGGCAAAGGTTTCTGCCATTTGCCGGGCGGCGGGCTGGCGGCTTACCTGCGGATTTCCGGGGCCACCTTCATCTGAGCGGCCTTGGCCTTGAGGGTGTATTGCTGGTAGGCCGGAATGGCAATGGCGGCGAGGATGCCGATCACCATGATGCCGACCAGGGCGAGGATCACGACGAGGCCGGCCTTGCCGTTGGGGGCGGTCTTGTTGCCGAAGCGGTTGGGGCCGTCGGTGCCCGGCACGAACAGAAAGATGAGGCCGACCAGGGGCACGAAGGCCAGCGGGGAGATCCAGCCGGTGACGTTGAAGTCGTGGCTGCGCTTGATGGCCAGCATCACTTGCACATAAATCAGCACGATCCAGCCCAGGATTCCCAGCATCGGCGAGGTGAAGACCGACAGGATGCCCATCACGACCATGACGAGGAAGGAGATGCCGAAGGAGTAACCCAGGTAGCGGATGCGTCCGATTCTCCCGCTTGGGGAGAAGAGGTTGAGGCGGAATTCGGTATCGGCCTCGGTATTGGCATCCTCCAGGGCGGCCTGGGGGGGTACGAAGGGATTAAGTTCGGTGCTGGCAGTCACGGCGTTCTCCTCGGTCTCCGGTGGTCTGGGGATTGTAGTACGGGTTGGGCCGGTATATGCAGACGGTCTAACGGGGCGGGCAAGAAATTGTCCTGAATTCGCCCGCCGTGCAATCTCCGGCCTTCAAGACATCTCGTTACGAGGGCCGGGTATAGCCGAAACTTTTGCTGAAAAATGACAAAAATCAAAGAGTATGCGCATCGACTTGAAGTATTCTCCGCTAAAAATGACGGAAGAATGGAAGGAAAAGCAGCATGAGCGGAACACTGAAGATTTTGGGTGGTTGGGCGATCGTAGCAGCCTTGATTGCCGGGCTTGGGCGCCTGGCGGGGATAAACTGGGCACCGGTCGCCCTGGGGGCTTACTATCTTCCCCTGGGTTATCTGGTTTTCCGCAATAGCCGTCGCTCCCAGGTCTGAAGCAAATTCATCTTTGCTGCTTCTTGAGGGCCTGAAGCAGCAGCATTCCGATTCCCATGATGCCGGCCGCCACGATGAGGGCACCCCGGTAGCTCCCCGTGGCCGAGGCGATGTATCCGGCCATGGCCGGCGCGGCGATCTGGGCCACGCCGTAGCTCAAGGTCAGGCGGGCCATGGCCTTGGCCGGGTTCTCGGGGAAGCAGCGGCCGATCAGGGATAGGGTCAGGCTGACGATTCCGACGAAGGTGCCGCCGTAGAGTACTGCGCTGAACAGGTTCAGCGACGGCGTATCGGTGACGGCGGGCAGCAGTATCGAGACCGTCTGCAAGCCGTACCCGACCAGCAGGGCCGGAACCTGGCCGATGGCGTTGGCGATCCGGTCCCACAGGAAACAGGACGGAGCCGCTGCCAAGCCAACCATGACCCAGACCCATCCCCCCTTGCCGGACAGCATGGGCAGCTTTTCCAGGATGGCCACGATGAAGGTGGCGCTGATCACGTACCCGAAGCCCGCGCAGAAATAGGCGCCGATCAGCAGGCCCATCCAGCGCCGGGACGGCGGCTGCGCCGTGGCCTTGGCTGGGCCGGCCTTCAGGGAGGCGGGGGCCGGCAGCCACCACCAGGCCGGCAGGAAGAAGGCGATTCCGAGGAGGCCCAGTCCGATCCATTGCTGGTCCCAGGCAAACCTCCCGACCATGGCGGCCACCGCCAGGCCCGACACGACGATTCCCAATCCCAGTCCGGTGAAGTGGAGCCCCAGTTCCGGCCGATGGCCGTGGCGCATCAGCCAATTGAGGACCAGGCCCGACGCCAGCAGGAGGCCCGCTGTGCTGGATAGCCCGGAGACGAAGCGCAGTACGGCCCAGAGAGCTACGTCCTCGGTCATGCCCATGGCCGCCGTGCTGGCTACCGCCACCACCAGGCCGATGCGGTAGAGGTGGAATTTCCGGCCCAGGTCGCTGATGGACGCTGCCAGCAGGGCGCCGGAGATGTAGCCCACGTAGTTGAAGGTGGCCAGCCATCCGCCTGCCAGGTAGGAAAGCCCCGCCTCGTCGCGCATGATGGGCAGCATGGGGGTGTAGGCGAACCGGGCCAGGCCGACAGTGAGGATCAGCGCGCAGACGCCGGCCAGCATGACCCGGTATCGTTCTGCGTGGCTGGCTGTTGGGGTTGTGGCGACGGTGGTGTGCATGCTGCGTTTCCTGGAGAGGTGATGTTTGCCATGCTAACGACGGGCCCGAGGCAAGTCTTTCGATACAATGACGATATGTATCGATGAGCGGACAAACCGCAGGAAGCCATGTTCCAGACCGATGACTGGGTCACCGTCGAGGTGCCCGAAATGGATGCGCTGCCCAAGACCGTCTTTCCCCGCTCCCAGAATCTGGCGCCCAAGGAGATCTTTCCTCTCCATTCCCACCGCTGGAACCAGTTCGTCTACGCCACCTCCGGAACCATGATCGTCACCGTGGAAGGCTCCTGGTACGTGATTACGCCGGAGCAGGCGATCTGGGTGCCGACCGGGGTGCTGCATACCACCGGGGCGCTCAACGGCGCCGAATTCCGCAACCTGTATGTCGCCGACGGGCCGGACCTGGGCATGCCGACGGCCTGCACGGTGTTTTCGGTAACCCCGCTATTGCGGGCGCTGATCGTGGAACTGGAGGCCGCCAGCCAGCGGGGGGAAGACGACGTCTACATCGACAAGCTGAATGCGCTGATGCTTGAACAGATCCGGCGACTGCCGGTGCAGGACTTCCACCTGCCCTGGCCCCGGAGCCCGATGCTGCGCCGGATGTGCGAGGCCCTCTACGCCAGTCCTGCCGACCCCCGCAGTGTGGATGACTGGGGCAGGGAACTGGGAGCCTCAGCCAGGACCCTGGCCCGCCGCTTCGAGAAGGAAGTGGGCATCAGCCTGCGGGAATGGCGCCACCGGCTGCGCCTGTTCCTGGCCCTGGAGTGGCTGTGCGCGGGGCGCAGCGTTACCGACATCGCCCTGGAACTCGGCTACGGCTCGACTTCAGCGTTCACCTATATGTTCCGCCGGGCGATGGGGTGTGCGCCTTCGGAATGGCGGGGGCGGTAGGCACGGCTAACCGGCCCTCAAAGCTGCTTCTCCATCCGGAAGTTGTGGATGGCCACATTCCCCAGCTTGAGATCGTTGCGGCCCAGGATCACAAACCCTCGCCGCAGAAAGAACGATTTGGCCAGTTCGCTTGCCTCGACGTAGATCCGGGGCATTTTGAACTTGCAGGCATGCTCCTCAAGGGCCGCATAAATGGAGGCGCCGACGTGCAGGCCTTCTGCCTCTGGCGCGACGTAGAGAAAATCCAGATGCCCATCCGGCTCCAGGTCGCCGAAGCCGAGGTGCCGTCCGGCTTCATCGACGGCGACGAGCACCAGCCGACCGTCTTCGCATCGGCAAGCGATCCTCTCCGCACTTGAACTCGCCGCCCAGGCCGAGACCTGTTCACGGGTATAGGCGCGTGGGCCGTAGTGCAGGACGGAGCGGGCGTAGAGGTTGGAAAGGGCGGCGGCGTCGGAGGGGGAAGTAAGTCGTGAGCTGGATCACCGGGATGGTCTCAAACCGGCGAAAGCACGGGAGGTGCTAGCGGGGCGTTATGAATAATTGCATGGGGGCGGCCGAGTTCGGCCCAGACTGTGTAAAAACGGATTGAAATGGGCCGGCTGGCGCACCAGCCGTTCGGCGATTGTTTACGGAAGCCGATCAGCAGAAATAGGAAAATGGGGTCAGAACAAGC
>JBLNBI010000161.1:0-5289 GCA_050259815.1 Actinomycetota bacterium
GCTGGACTACCATCCGCTTCCAAATGCTGCCTAAGGTCTCAGGGAGAGGCGGCATAATGTTTTTTTTTAAACGAGAGGTGGGTCCATGTCGGAAACGCAAACCACATACAACTATAAGGTCGTACGGCAATTTACCGTCATGACCGTTATCTGGGGCATCGTTGGCATGCTTGTCGGTGTCATCATCGCTGCCCAGTTGGTCTGGCCGGAACTTAACTTCGGCCCCTGGCTGCACTTCGGGCGCCTGCGTCCGCTGCACACCAACGCGGTTATCTTTGCGTTTGGTGGCTGCGCGCTGTTCGCAACTTCCTACTGGTGTGTTCAGCGCACCTGTCACACCCGTCTCTTCTCCGACGGGCTGGCTGCCTTCACCTTCTGGGGTTGGCAGATCGTCATCGTGCTCGCCGCCGTCACCCTGCCGCTCGGTCTCACCACCGGCAAGGAGTACGCTGAGCTCGAGTGGCCGATCGACATCCTGATCACCCTGGTCTGGGTTTCCTACGCCGTCGTGTTCTTCGGCACCATCGTCAAGCGCACCGTTTCCCACATCTACGTGGCCAACTGGTTCTTTGGCGCCATGATCATCGCCGTCGCCCTGCTGCATCTGGGCAACAGCTGCGAACTGCCGGTGAGCTTCGTTAAATCCTACTCCTGCTACGCCGGTGTCCAGGATGCCATGGTTCAGTGGTGGTACGGCCACAATGCCGTGGGCTTCTTCCTGACCGCTGGCTTCCTCGGCATCATGTACTACTTCGTGCCGAAGCAGGCTGGTCGTCCGGTCTATTCTTACCGGCTGTCCGTGGTGCACTTCTGGGCCCTGATCTTCACCTACATGTGGGCCGGCCCGCACCACCTTCACTACACCGCTCTGCCCGACTGGACCCAGTCCCTGGGTATGCTGTTCTCCCTGATTCTGCTGGCTCCGTCCTGGGGCGGCATGATCAACGGCATCATGACCTTGTCCGGTGCCTGGAACAAGCTGCGCGATGACCCGATCCTGAAGTTCCTGATCACCTCCCTGTCCTTCTACGGCATGTCCACCTTCGAAGGTCCGATGATGTCCGTGAAGACTGTGAATGCCCTGTCCCACTACACCGACTGGACCGTCGGCCACGTGCACTCCGGCGCTCTGGGCTGGGTTGCGATGGTCTCCATCGGCGCCGTCTACTACCTGCTGCCCCGCCTGTTTGGTAAGCAGGAGATGTACAGCACCAAGCTGATCACCGCTCACTTCTGGATTGCCACCATCGGCGTCGTTCTGTACATCGCCTCCATGTGGATCGCCGGTGTGATGCAGGGCCTGATGTGGCGTGCGGTCAACGCTGACGGCACCCTGGCCTACAGCTTCGTGGAAGCCGTGAAGGGTTCCTACCCGTTCTGGGCGATCCGTGTCCTGGGTGGTCTGTTGTTCCTGGTCGGCATGCTGATCATGGCCTACAACATGTTCAAGACCATCGCTGGCGGTAATACGCAAGATGTGCCGGTTGTCGCTCCGGCCGCGCATCACGCCTGATCTAGGGAGGATATGTAATGATTAAGCACGAGCAAATCGAGAAGAACGTTGGCCTTCTCATCGTTCTGACCCTGGCAGTCGTGATCTGGGGCGGTCTGGTAGAAATCGTTCCGCTGTTCTTCCAAAAGTCCACCACGACTCCGGTTGAAGGTCTCAAGCCCTACGACGCCGTTCGTCTGGCCGGCCGCGACATTTACATCCGCGAAGGCTGCTACAACTGCCATTCCCAGATGATTCGTCCCTTCCGCGCCGAAACCGAGCGTTATGGCCACTACTCCGTGGCTGGCGAATATGTCTACGACCACCCGTTCCAGTGGGGTTCCAAGCGTACCGGTCCGGATCTGCACCGGGTTGGCGGCCGCTATTCCGACGAATGGCAGCGTGCTCACCTGATCAATCCGCGTGACGTGGTCCCCGAGTCCAACATGCCCGCGTTCGCCTTCCTGGCTAGCGCCAAGGCCAAGGACACGGTTGGTGCCGACATCGACGTCAAGATGCAAACCATGGCCAAGCTGGGCGCTCCTTACACCCCTGAAGATATCAAGGGTGCCAAGGCCGCCATTGGCGACAAGACCGAACTGGATGTTCTGATTGCCTACCTGCAAGGTCTGGGTACGGCTCTGAAGAACACCAAGTAAGGATATAGCCATGGACATCAACGATCTGCGTTCCATTACCACGGTGATCTCGATGCTGACTTTTGTCGGGATCATCTGGTGGGCCTACGCCCGGGGCAACAAGAGCCGCTTCGACGAAGCTGCCAACTTGCCGTTCGCAGAGCATGATGATGAGGGTGCGGCGTCCATTACGTCGCACCCGCGCTGAAAAAAGGAAAGCAAATGAGCGATTTCGTTAGCGAATTTTGGAACTTGTACGTGGTGGTCATCGTCGCGGGCAGTATTTTTGCCTGCGCCGCACTGCTCTTCATCCAGAGCAAGGCCGCCGTTACCCAAGGCAAGACCATGGGTCATGTGTGGGACGAGAACCTCGAGGAGTACAACAACGCCCTGCCGAAGTGGTGGAGCTGGATGTTCTACCTCACCGTGGTTTTCGCAATCGTCTATCTGGTGCTGTACCCCGGGTTCGGCAAGTTCCAGGGCATCCTGGGCTGGTCCTCCGCCGGTCAACACGCCGCCGAAGTGAAGAAGACGGACGAAGCCACCAAGCCCCTCTTCGATAAGTTCATGAAGATGGACGTCAAGGCTGTGGCTGCCGACAAGCAAGCCATGGAGATGGGCAAGCGCCTCTACATGACCTACTGCATGCAGTGCCACGGCGCTGATGCCCGCGGTTCCAAGGGCTTCCCCAACCTGACCGACGGCGATTGGCTGTACGGCGGCGAACCGGAGAAGATCGAGGAGACCATCGCTGGTGGCCGTCAAGGTGTGATGCCCCCGCACGCCCAACTGGGTGCCGACAGCATCAAGGATCTGGCCAACTACGTGCGCTCCCTGTCCGGTCTGACCAACGACTCTGCTCGTGCCGAAAAGGGTAAGGAAACCTTTACCTCCGCCGGCTGTATCGGTTGTCACGGTCCGGAAGCTACCGGCAACCAGGCCATCGGTGCTCCGAATCTGACCGACAAGACCTGGCTGTATGGTTCCAACGAAGCCACCATCATTGAGACCATCACCAATGGTCGTCAGAACAAGATGCCGGCTTGGAAGGAATTCCTGGGCGAGGGCAAGGTTCACCTGCTCGCTGCCTACGTATATAGCCTGAGCCAAGGCGCCAAGTAATTCCGGAAACGGGGCGGGCAACCGCCCCGTTTTGTTTTTTCCAAAATATTAGCAGCTGCTGATTTGTATCAAAATCGCATAGGCCACCCTGGTCTCAAGGCTTGTGGGATTTCGATAGGGATCTATAAGAAATACCAATGAGCCAAATTGAGAACAGCACCAATTCCCCTTCGGGAGAAACCAAATTGGTTTCTCTCTATGAAAAGCATAAGGTTATCTATGCTCGGGAAGTGAAAGGGTGGTGGGCCAACTGGCGCTGGGCGATGGTCTGGTTTACCCAGATCCTCTTCTACGGGTTGCCGTGGATTGACTGGAATGGGCGCCAAGCGGTTCTGTTCCACCTGGTCGAGCGTAAGTTCTACCTGTTCGGCCTTGTCCTTTGGCCGCAGGATGTCTTCTATTTGGCGCTGCTGCTGATCATATCCGCCTACGCCCTTTTTCTGTTCACCGCCGTCGCTGGCCGGCTATTCTGCGGATATGCATGCCCGCAGACGGTCTACACGGAAATGTTCATGTGGATAGAGAGCCGCATCGAGGGGGACCGTCCAGCCAGGATGAAGCTGGATAAGGGACCCTGGACCGCCCGCAAGCTGCGTATCAAAGTGTCTAAGCATGCCGCATGGATTGCCCTGTCCATCTGGACCGGGTTTACCTTGGTTGCCTATTTCACCCCCCTGTCCGAGCTTATTCGTGAACTTCCCTTCCAACTGAGCGGCTGGGAGCTTTTCTGGACCTTCTTCTACGGCGGGTTCTGCTACATGCAGGCTGGTTTCCTGCGGGAACAGGTTTGCAAGTACATGTGCCCCTATGCCCGCTTCCAGGGAGTCATGTTCGATCCGGATACCTTGATCATCACCTACGACCCGGAACGGGGCGAGCCTCGCGGCGCCCGCAAGAAAGAGGCGGCTGCGCGCCTGGGGGATTGCGTAGACTGCGGCATCTGTGTCCAAGTTTGTCCGACCGGCATCGATATCCGCAACGGTCTTCAGTATGAGTGTATCGGCTGCGCTGCCTGTGTCGATGCTTGCGACGAGGTCATGACCAAGGTCGGATCACCCAAGGGATTGATCCGTTACTCCACCGAGAACGCCTTGGCGAAGCACTACTCGAGTACGGATATCGTTGGCCACGTCTTGCGTCCGCGCATCATCCTATATACGTTCATCTTGCTGGCGATTGTCGGCGCATCGGCGTGGTCCCTGGCGACCCGGGTGCCCCTGAAAGTGGACGTCATCCGGGACCGCGCAACGCTGGCCCGGGAGGCTGAAGACGGGCGGATCGAGAACGTCTATACCCTGAAAATTATGAATACCTCAGAAGATCCCCATCGGTATGCCCTGAGCGTGACGGGCATTGATGGCATCGATATTGTCGGCGAGCGCATTGTAGAAGCCGCAGCCGCTGATAATCGCGAGGTAACCATCAGTGTTCGCGTCCCGCCGGAATCGGGCAAGAAGGGCGCCAATACCATCTATTTCGACATTAAGGCCCAGAACCACGAAGATATCGCGGTGCATGAGAAGGCCTCCTTCATGATGCCCTGATATGAGAGCTGCAATGCGTCTACAGTCTTCCGACAATCGCCCCTGGTACAAGGAACCCTGGCCCTGGATTTTGATGGCAGGCCCGCTGGTGGTGGTGGTCGCCGGATTCATCACTGCTTGGCTTGCCATCCGAAGCAACGACGGGTTGGTTGCCGACGATTATTACAAGCAGGGGCTGGCCATCAACCAGCAATTGCAGCGCGATCAGAAGGCCGGTGACCTCGGGCTCCAGGCCAATGTGATGCGGGCCGGCACGCAGATGCGGGTCATGTTGTCGGCAGGTGCCGGGCAGGCCAACTGGCCCGAGCGGCTGGCTCTACGTATTACTCATCCGACCCGGGCGGGGATGGATCAAACCGTCACGCTGGCCGCCGAAGGGCCGGGAATGTTCAGTGGCAAGCTGGAAGCCGAAATTTCGGGGCGCCGGCATGTCGTTCTTGAGGATCCGTCCGGTCAGTGGCGGCTCCAAGGGGATTGGCAAGCCGATGACTCC
>JBLNBI010000162.1:0-6963 GCA_050259815.1 Actinomycetota bacterium
AAGGCCCTGGGCAAGACCTTCGACGGCCAGATGAAGCGCATCCAGTTCACCCCGGACCTGATGCCCTCGGACGTGGTGGGACACACCTTCTTCGACGCCTCCACCGGCCGTTTCACCACCCGCCAGGGGCCCATCTTCACCAACCTGCTGCTGGCCGACGAAATCAACCGGGCGCCGGCCAAGACCCAGTCGGCCCTCCTGGAGGCCATGCAGGAGCGGCAGGTCACCCTGGAAGGCAATGCCCAGGCCCTGCCCAAGCCCTTCATGGTCCTGGCCACCCAGAACCCCATCGAGCAGGAGGGCACCTACCCCCTGCCGGAAGCCCAGCTCGACCGCTTCCTCCTGAAAATTCTCATCGACTACCCCAGCGCCGAGGAGGAAGCCGCCCTCGCCCGCCAGGTCACCGAGCGCCGCACCGGCGCCGACCTGTCCGTGGAGGAGGTGCGCACCCTGATCCGGCCCGACACCATCCTGGCCCTGCAGCAATACACAGCCCACGTGGCGGTGGAGGAACGGGTGCTCAATTACGCCGTGGCCATCGTCCGGGCTACCCGGGAAACGCCGGGCCTCTCCTGCGGCGCCGGTCCCCGGGGCAGCATCGCCCTGGTGCGGGCGGCCCGGGCCTGTGCCCTCATGCAGGGCCGGGCCTATGCCACCCCGGACGACATCAAGGCCGTCGCCCTGCCCGCCCTGCGCCACCGGGTCACGCCCTCGGCGGAGGCGGCCATCGAGGGGCTATCCACCGACGGGCTGCTCTCGGTGCTGCTCGACAAGGTGCCGGCCCCCCGCGCCTGATGCCGATCCCCAACCGCCCCCTCCTCTGGCTCGCCGCCGCCTGGCTGGCCCTCGGTGTCGCCGTGGTCCTGGCGCCGGCGCTGCTGCCCGCCTGGCAGGCGTTAGGAGCCGGCGGGCTGGCCCTCGCCCTGGGGGACGCCCTGGCCGGCCGCCGGCAGCGGGGCCGGATCAGCGCCAGCCGGCAATTGAGCCGCACCCTGCCGGTAGGCACCTGGCAAACGGTGGGCCTCAAGCTCGTGGCCGAGCAGCCCTGCTCCGGCTGGCTCCAGGACCGGCATCCGGCCAGCTTCGCCAGCGACGGCCTGCCCCTTTTCTTCCGCCTGGCCGCTGGCCAGTGGATGCGGGCCGGCTACCGGCTCCATATCACCGAGCGGGGCCGCCACGACTTCACCGGCATGGAGCTGCGCCTCCTCTCGCCCCTGCGCCTGTGGCTCATCCCCGAGACCCTGGCGGTGGCCGATGAAGTCCATGTCTATCCCGATTTCGCCCGCATTTCCCAATACACCCTGCTCGCCACCGACAACCGGCTCTCCCAGCTCGGGGTGCTCAACCGCCGCCGCCGAGGGGAAGGCATGGAGTTCCACCAGCTCAGGGACTACCGCCAGGAGGACCCGCCCCGGCGCATCGACTGGAAGGCCAGCGCCCGCCTGGGCAAGCTCATTTCCCGGGAATACCAGGACGAGCGGGACCAGCAGATCGTCTTCCTCCTGGACTGCGGCAGCCGCATGGCCGCCAAGGACGGCGATCTCTCCCACTTCGACCATACCCTCAACGCCCTCCTGCTCCTGGCCTATGTGGCCCTCAACCAGGGGGATGCGGTGGGGATGCTCACCTTCGGCCACGAGTCGCCCCGGTACCTGCCGCCCCGCAAATCCCTGGGCACGGTGAACCAGCTCCTCAAGGGGGTGTACGACCTCCAGCCCTCCCGCCAGACGCCGGATTACCTCCAGGCCGGGGAAGGCCTCCTGAAGCGTCTGTCCAAGCGAGCCTTCGTGGTCCTGGTGACCAACCTGCGGGATGAGGACGACGACACCCTGGGCCCGGCGGTGAGCCTCCTGGGCCGGCGCCATGCCATCACCCTGGCCAGCCTGCGGGAGCCGGTCCTGGAAGACATCCTGGCGGCCCCGGTCGCCGATTTCGACGCCGCCCTCACCCGGGCGGCGGCCCTCCAGTATTCCCACGCCCGCCGCCAGCAGGCGGCCATGCTGCGGCAGGCGGGTGTGCAAGTCGTGGACGTGAGTCCGCGGGAATTGCCGACCGCGCTCATCAACCATTACTGGGAAAGAAAGCGCGCCGGCGCCCTTTAATTACAGACGGGAGGATCAGCACATGAATGAAAACAACCCCTTCAAAGCCCCGGAAGCCCGGGTGGACGACATTCCCCCCGATGCGGGCGAATTCATCCCAGACGGCCAGCGGGTGCCGGCGGGCAATGGCATCGGCTGGATCGGCCAGGGCTGGAACATGTTCCGGGAAGCCCCTGGCACCTGGATCGGCCTGTCCCTGACCTTCCTGCTTGTGATCATGGTCATCGGGATGATTCCCCTGGTTAATTTCTTCCTCAACCTTATCCTGCCCGTCTTCATCGGCGGCCTGATGATGGGCTGCAAGGCTCAGGAGGAGGGGGAGGAGCTGCGGGTCGGCCACCTGTTCGCCGCCTTCTCCAGCCATGCCGGGAAACTCATTCTGGTGGGGCTGGTGTACCTGGTGGGCATCATCGCCATCATGCTCGTCCTGGCCGTGGTCGGTGGCGGTATCGGCTTCGGCGCCGCCATGATGGGATCCGGCGCCAGCGGTGCATCGGTCGCCGCCATGCTCATCGCCGGCCTGCTGGCCATGGTCCTCATGGTCCCGCTGGCCATGGCCGTCTGGTACGCCCCGGCCCTGGTGGTGTTCCACGACGTGCCGCCGCTTCAGGCCATGAAGTCCAGCTTCTTCGCCTGCCTGAAGAACTTCATGCCCTTCCTGGTCTATAGCCTGGTACTGGTAGTCCTGGCCATCCTCGCCTGCCTGCCCATCTTCCTCGGCTGGCTGGTGCTGATCCCGGTGATCCAGGCCTCGGTCTACGCCAGCTACAAGGACATGTTCACCCGCAACTGATGCCCCGGCCCACCGTGCTCGACACCGTCCGTCCCATCTCCACCCCCGAGGGCTGCGAGCTGGAATTGCGTATTGCCGGCCCCGTCACCCGGGTGCGGGCCTGGCTGTACGACTTCCTCATCCGCCTGGTGGGTTGGTTCGCCCTGGGAATGGTGGCGGCCTTCGCCGGCCGGGTGGGCCTAGCCATGTTCTTGGTGGGGACTTTCCTGCTGGAATGGTTCTACCCCATCCTGTTCGAGGTCTACATGGGCGGCCAGACCCCGGGCAAGCGGGCCTGCGACCTCATGGTGCTCCACGACGACGGCCGGCCGGTGGGCTGGAACGCTTCCTTCGTGCGCAACACCGTGCGCTTCGCGGATTTCCTGCCTTTCCTCTACGCCACCGGCTTCGTCGCCAGCCTATTGAACGCCGACGGCAAGCGGCTCGGCGACCTGGCGGCCGGCACCGTGGTGGTCCATGCCGATACCCTCAAGCGAGACAAGGCGGTTGCCCTGGAGCCGGAGGAAAAGGGCAGCGAGCCGCCGCCCCTGCCCCTCTCCCTGGAGGAGCAGCAGGCGGTGATCGAGTACCACCGCCGGGCCGGGCAGCTCACCGAGGAGCGGGCCCTGGAGCTGGCCGAAATCCCTCTGCCCCTGACCGAGGGCCTGAGGCCGGACCAGGCCCGGCGGCGGCTCCTGCGCATCGGCAATTTCCTCCTGGGACGCCGTTAGCATCCGGAGTCCGGCGAGGTAAAATAGCGCTTTTTTTCGGGAAGAGCACCATGGCCGGACACTCCAAATGGGCCAATATCCAGCACCGTAAGGGCCGCCAGGACGAGAAGCGCGGCGCCGCCTTCTCCAAGATCGCCAAGGAAATCACCGTGGCCGCCAAGATGGGCGGCGGCGATGTCGGCTTCAACCCGCGCCTGCGCGTCGCCGTGGACAAGGCCAAGGGCGTCAATATGCCCAAGGACAAGATCGACACCGCCATCAAGAAGGGCACCGGCGAACTGGAGGGCGTCGATTACGTCGAGATCCGCTATGAAGGCTACGGCATCGGCGGCGCGGCCGTGATGGTGGATTGCCTGACCGACAACAAGACCCGCACCGTGGCCGAAGTTCGCCACGCCTTCTCCAAGTACGGCGGCAACATGGGCACCGACGGCTGCGTGGCCTTCCAGTTCAAGCACTGCGGCCAGATGCTCTTCGCCCCCGGCACCGACGAGGCTGCCCTCATGGACGCCGCCATCGAGGCCGGCGCCGAAGACGTAGTCACCAATGACGACGGCTCCATCGAAGTCATCACCGCCCCGGCCGACTTCATCACCGTCAAGGACGCCCTGGAGGCCGCCGGCTTCACCCCGGAACTGGCCGAAGTCACCATGAAGCCGGAAGGCGAGACCGAGCTGGCCGGCGACGACGCCGTGCGCATGCAGAAGCTGCTGGATGCCCTGGAAGGCCTGGACGACGTGCAGGAAATCTATACCACGGCGGTGATGGACGAATAATCCGTCGCACCGATGTGATAGAAAGGGCGGCCCCGTGCCGCCTTTTTGTTTCATGCAGCGCTTCTATCCCTTCCTCTTCGTCTTCCTGTGGAGCACCGGCTTCATCGGCGCCAAGTTCGGCCTGCCCCACGCCGAGCCCCTGTCCTTCCTGCTGGTGCGCTACGGTTTCGTCATCGCCCTGATGACCGCCATCGCCCTGGCATCCCGTGCCCCCTGGCCCCGGGAGCCGCGCCAGTGGCTGCATATCGGGGTTTCCGGCATCCTGGTCCATGCCGTTTATCTGGGCGGCGTGTTCAGCGCCATCAAGGCGGGATTGCCGGCCGGGGTGACTTCCCTGGTGGTCGGCATGCAGCCGCTCCTCACCGCCCTGGGTGCCGGCTGGTTCCTGAAGGAGAAGGTGAGCGGGCGGCAGTGGGCAGGGCTGCTCCTCGGCCTCATCGGCGTCGCCCTGGTGGTTTCCGGCAAGCTGGGAGAAGGTGCCGGCCTGGGTCCCATGCTGATGCCCGCCCTGCTGGCGCTCATTGGCATCACCGCCGGCACCCTCTACCAGAAGCGCTTCTGCGCCCGGTTTGATCTGCGTACCGGTTCGGTGATCCAATTCGTCCCGAGCGCGGTCCTGACCGCCGTCTTCATCGCCTGCTTCGAGGACTTCCGCATCGAATGGACGCCCCAATTCGCCTTCGCCCTGGCCTGGCTGGTCCTGGTGCTGTCCATCGGCGCCATCGGCCTCCTGAACCTGCTCATCCGCAGCGGCAGCGCCGTTAACGTGGCCAGCCTCTTCTACCTCACCCCGCCCACGACGGCCCTCATCGCCTGGGGCGCCTTCGGCGAAACCCTGGCCGCCCCCGCCTTGGCCGGCATGGCCCTGGCGGTGAGCGGCGTCTACCTGGTGGCCCGCCCGAAATGAGCGCCCCCCGCATCCTCGGCATCGACCCCGGACTGCGGGTGACGGGCTTCGGCATCGTCGAGAAGCACGGCAACCAGCTCGTCTATGTGGCGAGCGGCTGCATCAAGTCCAAGGACACGGAATCCCTGCCGGAGCGGCTCAAGACCCTTTTCGCGGGCATCAGCGAGGTGATTTCCACCTACTCCCCCCAGCAGGCAGCGGTGGAGAAGGTTTTTGTGAACGTGAATCCCCAGTCCACCCTGCTTCTGGGCCAAGCCCGCGGAGCCGCCATCAGCGCCCTGGTCCATGCCGACCTGCCGGTGGCGGAATACACCGCCCTGCAGGTGAAGCAGGCGGTGGTGGGCCACGGCAAGGCGGCCAAGGAACAGGTTCAGCACATGGTGGTGCGGCTGCTCTCACTGCCCGGCGCCCCGGCAGCGGACGCGGCGGACGCCCTGGCCTGCGCCATCTGCCATGCCCACGGCGGCCAGGGACTGGGCATGCTGGCCACGACGGGCTACCGCGTCCGCGGCGGCCGACTAATCGGTTAGGATATTGGAATGATCGGAAGAATCACTGGCCTCCTGGCCGAAAAGAACCCGCCCCAGATCGTCGTGGATGTGCACGGCATCGGCTACGAGCTGGATGTGCCCATGAGCACCTTCTACAACCTGCCCTCGTCCGGCGAGAAGGTGACGTTGCTCACCCATTTCGCGGTCCGGGAGGACGGGCATTTCCTCTACGGATTCCTGACCGAGGCGGAGCGCTTCGTCTTCCGGCAGCTCATCAAGATTTCCGGAGTCGGTGCCCGCATCGCCCTGTCGGTGCTGTCCGGCCTGTCCGTCGGCGACCTGGCCGCCGCCGTCGCCCGCCAGGAAGCCGGGCGGCTGACCAAGATTCCCGGCATCGGCAAGAAGACCGCCGAGCGCCTCCTGCTGGAACTGAAGGGCAAGCTGGCCGATGCCACCTCCGCCGCCCTGCCGGCCATGGAGGACTCCAGCCAGGACATCCTCAACGCCCTCCTCGCCCTGGGCTACAACGACCGGGAGGCCTCCAACGCCATGAAGCAGCTGCCCGCCGGGGTCGGCACCTCGGACGGCATCCGCCAGGCCTTGAAGCTCCTGTCCAAGGTCTGAGATGGATTTCGACACCTCCCCCAAGCGCCTTGCCCAGATCGCCCTGGTGACCCTGCTCATCGGCGGCTGCGTGGCCGTGCTGTGGCCCTTTATCGGCGCCGTGCTCTTCGCCTTCGTGCTGTGGATCTGCACCTGGCCCTTCTATCGCGCCCGCATCCTGCCCCTGGTCAAGGCCCGGGACAGCCGCGGCGCGGCGCTGATGACCCTGATGCTGGTGCTGGTCATGCTGCTGCCCATGGTTTTCCTGTCCGGCGGGGTGGTAGGCGGAGTGGATACCCTGATCGCCAAGGCCAAGCCCTATGTGGAACAGGGCCTGCCGGCCGAACCGCCCATTTTCCTCAAGCAGTTGCCCGTAATCGGCGGCGAGATCGAGGCCACCTGGCACCGGGTGGCGAGCAGCCGGGAGGAGATGAACAACCTCCTCAAGCAGTTCATCGCGCCGGCCCGCCAATTCACCCTTTCCCTCGGCGTGCTGGTTGCCAATGGGCTCCTGCAGATCGTCCTGGTGCTGTTCGTGGCCTTCTTCCTCTACCGGGACGGCGAAGCCATCAACCAGGCCC
>JBLNBI010000163.1:0-9764 GCA_050259815.1 Actinomycetota bacterium
AGGGGGGTCGCTTGTCATGCATATCGCATGGCGATATGCTTTTGTACTGAATCTTCCCATCCGGACTGATTGATCTTAAGAATTATCGAGGCTGACGTCTCATCGTGGCCCAGATCCCCGCCATTGACTTCGTCAATGAGCATGATGTTGGAGCGAGGACACCCCGTGCGGACGTAGCGAGGGCAACCGCCTGTCAGATCGAGATGCCAGTCCCAGCCGATGGTCACGACGGGGGCAGATGTTGAAAGCCACTCCGTGTAGCCGCAGATCAAGGCTTGAGTACCATCGTCGGCGGCATTCAGCCCAATGTCGTCGTCCAGGCCAGAAAGAAAATGGCGTAGTGACAAAGCCGTCAGAGAGGCGGGGGACAGGCGAACGTAACCATCCAGTGAAACGGTTTGGGTACCGGTTCGCACACTGCTGGGATTGGTTGCTTTACTGGGGTTATTTTTCACCTGGGTCGCTGCCTTGCATCGTGTGGCGTAAGGTACATGAGTGCTTTGGCCCAGGATAGTGTCAATGCTGACAGAGTAGAAGCTTAGAGAGCAGAGGAGATCGCTATGCCGTTGCGGCCGGATGAGATGTTGTCGCGGATGCAACTGGCCTCGACCGAGCAACAGTTATTTGAGATGGTCAAGGCTGAGGCTCTGGGAATAGGTTTCGAGCATTGCGCTTACGGATTGCGGCTTCCTTTGCACCTGACCGAACCCAAGACCGTGATGTTGAACAATTATCCCCTCGAATGGCAGCAGCGCTACGTGTCGGAAGGTTACCTGGGGATCGACCCTACCGTTCGACATGGAAGCAGGTCGCTGATGCCTCTTGTGTGGACCGAGGACTTGTTCGACGACACCCGGGAATTTTGGGAAGACGCGCGAGCTTACGGCCTTAACCACGGCTGGGCTCAGTCCTGCATGAACATGCAGGGTATACGCGGCATGCTCACCCTGGCCCGCAGCGCCGATCCCCTGTCTGAAGATGAACTCAAGGAAAGTAACCACAGGATGGTGTGGCTTACCCAGGTGGCTCATCAATGCATGTGCAACCTGATATCTCCGCGCATCTTGCCGGAGACGGCCATTCAACTTTCGGCGCGGGAGAAGGATGTCCTTCGATGGACGGCCGAAGGAAAAACATCCGGAGAGATTTCCCAAATCATCAACATCACCGAGCGAACGGTGAACTTCCACATCGCCCGCTCGATGGAAAAACTCAATTGCGCGAATAAGACCGCAGCGACGGTAAAAGCGTCAATTCTTGGATTGTTGATCTAAAGCTGCCTGCTGCCCCGAGGGGATTGCCGCGGCACCCGCCGTGCTACGTAATCAATTCATTACGTAAAGCATAACCAATTCATCAAATCGTAAGTCGATCCATGGCTCACGCCAGAGCTGCTTGCGCGCGAATCTAGATAAATCAATTACTTGTCGAGATGGCACGGCTCTTGATTTACGTCAACGGCCGGCTGCCGCGGTGGTGGCCCGGTGTCAGGAAAGGAGAGGGACAGTGATCAACGAGAAAACGGTAGTCGAAGGGCGGTTCGATACGGCCCGGAAGTATGTGCGGGTCTGCAACCAGCGCCCCGATGGCTTCGTGGAGTTCGAGTTCGCCATCGGCGACCCGGACCTCTGCATCGAGCTGATGCTGCCCGCCAATGCCTTTCACGAGTTCTGCCTGGCCAACGACGTCATCGTCCTGGAGCGGGTCGCCGAGCAGGAGGGCGGCGACTGGGTTCAGCGCCTGAACGAAGCGTCGCGGCGGGGTTTTGAAGACGCCGTCTGATTCATCCCGGCAACGGGACAACAAGAGGAGACATCAATAATGCAAATCGACCTACGCACCGTATCCATCAAGCCGGTGCGGCAAACCTTCGACCACATCGCCCGCCGTTTCGGCGACAAGCCCGCCAGCCGCTACCAGGAAGGCACCTACGACCTCCAGCAGACGGACATCTTCCACTACCGTCCCCTGTGGGAGCCGGAACACGTCCTCTTCGACCAGAAGCGCACCAAGGTCGTCATGAAGGACTGGTACGCCCTCAAGGACCCGCGCCAGTACTACTACGGCTCCTACACCATCGCCCGGGCCCGCCAGCAGGACGCTGCCGAGTCCAATTTCGAGATGGTCGAGGAGCGCGGCCTGGCCGACACCGTGCCCTCCAACCTGAAGCAGATCGCCCTGGCCCTGCTGGTGCCGCTCCGCCATGCGGAGTGGGGCGGCAACATGAACAATTCCTTCATCAGCGCCTACGGCTACGGCACCGCCATCACCCAGCCCTGCCTGTACCACGCCATGGACCACCTGGGCATCGCCCAGTACCTGACCCGCATCGGCCTGGTGCTGGAAGGCCACGAGGCCCTGGACACCGCCAAGGATGCCTGGATGAGCGATCCCCGCTGGCAGGAGATGCGCCGCCTGGTCGAGGACATCCTGGTCACTCAGGACTGGTTCGAGCTGTTCGTGGCCCAGAACCTGGTGCTGGAAGGCCTTTACTACCCGATTTTCTTCGACCGCCTGGACGACGAATTCACCGCCAACGGCGCCACCCCCATCTCCATGATGACCCGCTTCATGGCCGAGTGGTACGCCGAGAGCAGCAAGTGGGTGGATGCCCAGATCAAGGTGGCCGCCGCCGAATCCTCCGGCAACAAGGACCTCATCGGCGGCTGGGTGCGGCACTACCGGGACCGCGCCGCGAAGGCCCTGGCGCCCCTGGCGGAAGTCGCCTTCGGCGACCGGGCCGGTGCCGTCATGGGCGACGTCGTCGCCGATTTCAACAGCCGCTGCGCCAAGCTCGGCCTGGCCGTCTAGGAGATTCCATGTCCACCGTATTCATTGCCTTCCAGGCCAACGAAGAAAGCCGCCCCATCATCGAGGCGGTCCTGGCCGACAACCCCCATGCCGTCCTCCACGAGTCCCCGGCCATGGTCAAGATCGACGCCGAGGGCCGCCTGGTCATCAAGCGCGAATCCATCGAGGAGCGCATCGGCCGCGACTTCGACCTGCAGGAACTGCAGCTCAACCTGATCACCATCTCCGGTCATCTCGACGAAGACGACGACGAGTTCACCCTGGCCTGGAAAAACTGAGGAGCACCGCCATGGATATGCAAGCCACCAAGAAGAAACTGGGCCTCAAGGAAAAGTACGCCCACATGACCCGGGGCCTGGGCTGGGACACCACCTACCAGCCCATGGACAAGGTCTTCCCCCAAGCCGCCTTCGAAGGCATCAAGATCCACGACTGGGAGAAGTGGGAAGACCCCTTCCGCCTGACCATGGACGCCTACTGGAAATACCAGGCCGAGAAAGAACGGAAGCTCTACGCCGTCCTTGACGCCTTCGCCCAGAACAACGGCCACCTGGGCATCACCGATGCCCGCTACATCAATGCCATCAAGCTCTTCCTGACCGGCATCGCCCCCCTGGAATACGTGGCCCACCGCGGCTTTGCCGCCGCCGGTCGCAACTTCCCCGGGGTCGGCCCGCGGGTCGCCTGCCTGATGCAGTCCCTGGACGAGGTCCGCCACGCCCAGACCCAGATCCACGCCCTGTCCAACTACAACAAGCACTACAACGGCTTCCACGACTTCAAGCACATGATCGAGCGGGTCTGGTACCTGTCGGTGCCCAAGTCCTTCTTCGACGACGCCTTCAGCGCCGGCCCCTTCGAATGGATGATCGCCATCGGCTTCTCCTTCGAATACGTGCTGACCAACCTGCTGTTCGTGCCCTTCATGTCCGGCGCCGCCTACAACGGCGACATGGGCACCGTCACCGTGGGCTTCTCCGCCCAGTCCGACGAGGCTCGCCACATGACCCTGGGCCTGGAGTGCATCAAGTTCATGCTGGAGCAGGACCCGGACAACCTGCCCATCGTCCAGAAGTGGATCGACAAGTGGGCCTGGCGCGGCACCCGCGTCCTCACCCTGGTGGCCATGATGATGGACTACATGCTGCCCAAGCGGGTGATGAGCTGGAAGGAAGCCTGGGAAATCTACTTCGAGCAGAACGGCGGCGCCCTGTTCAACGACCTGGCCCGCTACGGCATCAAGGTGCCGGAGTGTCTGTCCCAGGCCGCCATCGACAAGGAGCACATCTCCCACCAGGCCTGGGCCACCTTCTACCAGTACGGCGGCGTCGGCGCCTTCCACACCTGGATGCCCACCGACGAGGAAATGGACTGGCTCTCCGCCAAGTATCCGAACACCTTCGACAAGTACTACCGGCCGCGCTTCACCCACTGGCGCGAGGAGGCCGAGAAGGGCAACCGCTTCTACAACGAAACGCTGCCCATGCTCTGCCAGGTCTGCCAGATCCCCATGGTATTCACCGAACCGAGCGACCCGACCCAGATCTGCTACCGGGAATCGGAATACCAGGGCGAGAAGTACCACACCTGTTCCGACGGCTGTAAGCACATCTTCGACAACGAGCCGGACAAGTACATCCAGGCCTGGTTGCCGGTACACCAGATCTACCAAGGCAACTGCTTCCCCGAGGGCACCGACCCCACCGCGGAAGGCTTCGACCCCCTGGCGGCGGTGCTCAACTGGTACCACATCGAGCCCGGCCGGGACAACCTGGACTTCGAAGGTTCCGAGGACCAGAAGAACTTCGCCGCCTGGCGCGGCATGGCCACCAAGAACGTGTAAGTGAAGGACCGGCGGCGGGGTGCTTCCATCCCGTCGCCAGCCAATAATCCAAGGAGACAAAAATGGCTGTCAGAGCCCTCAAGCACTACCAATTCCCCGCCGCCGACACCCAGGACAAGTTCCACGGCAACCAGCTCGTCTATGTCGGCTGGGATAAGCACCTGATGTTCTGTGCCCCCTTCGCCTTCTGCCTGCCGCCCACCACCCGCTTCGGCGACCTGTGCGGGAAGGTCCTGCCCCAGGCCTTCGGTGCCCATCCGGAATGGTCCAAGGTGGACCTGACCAAAGCCGTCTGGAAGAAGTCCGGCCAGCCCTGGCAGCCGGACATGAACAAGACCCTGGCCGAGCTGGGCATCGGGCACAAGGATGCCCTGCGCTTCGAAACCCCGGGCCTGAACGGCATCCAGGGTTCCTGTTCCTGAGTCGGGGAGGCGCAGCATGAGCTACCAACTCACCATTGAGCCCATTGGCCAGACGATCGAAGTGGAGGAGGGCCAGACCATTCTGGACGCCTCCCTGCGGGCCGGCGTCTATCTTCCCCATGCCTGTTGCCATGGCCTGTGCGCCACCTGCAAGATTCAGGTGACCGATGGCGAGGTGGAGCATGGCGAGGCTTCCACCTTCGCCCTCATGGATTTCGAGCGGGAAGAGGGGAAATGCCTCGCCTGCTGCGCCACCCTCCAATCCGATGCGGTGATCGAGGCGGAGATCGAAGAGGACCCGGATGCCGAAAACCTGCCGGTCCAGGACTTCTCCGGCGAGGTCGTGCGGCTTGAGGACCTGACTCCCACCGTCAAGGGCATCTGGCTCAAGCTCGACCGGCCGCTCCATTTCCAGGCCGGGCAATACATCAACCTGGAGGTGCCGGCGGCGGACGGCCATTCCCGCGCCTTCTCCCTGGCCAATTCGCCCCAGGAACCCGATGTGGTGGAATTGAACGTGCGCATCGTGCCCGGCGGCCAGGTCACCACCTGGCTCCACGGCAACCTGCAGGTCGGCGACCGCCTCACCCTGTCCGGCCCCTACGGGCGTTTCTTCGTGCGCAAGTCGGCGGGCGTGCCCCTGCTGTTCATGGCTGGCGGCTCAGGGCTTTCCAGCCCCAAGTCCATGATCGAGGACCTGCTGGCGGAAGGCTGCGACCTGCCCATCGCCCTGGTCTACGGCCAGCGCACCCGGGCCGAGCTGTACTACCACAACTACTTCGAGGAACTGGCCGCCCGCCACCCGAACTTCACCTATGTGCCGGTCCTCTCCCACGAGCCGGAGGGTTCGGACTGGAAGGGCGCCCGGGGCTTCGTCCATGAAGCGGCCAAGGCCCACTTCGATAACGACTTCCGGGGCCGCAAGGCCTACCTGTGCGGTCCTCCGGGCATGATCGAAGCCTGCATCACCACCCTCATGCAGGGCCGCCTCTTCGAGCGGGACATCTACATGGAGAAGTTCTTCTCCGCCGCCGATGCCTCCCAGCAGCTGAAGAGCCCGCTGTTCAAGAGCATCTAGAGATGGCCGCCATGCTCTATTACACGGTGACCATCGAGGAGACGGGGGAGAGCTACCGCTGCTCCCCCAACGAGACCGTCCTTGCCGGCATGGAGCGCCTCGGCCGCAAGGGCATCCCGGTGGGGTGCCGCGGCGGCGGCTGCGGGGTGTGCAAGATCGAGGTGATGGAAGGCAGCTTCAACAAGCGGGTCATGAGCCGCGAGTTCGTCAGCGAGGAGGATGAGCGGGAAGGCCGGGTCCTGGCCTGCTGCATCCGTCCCGCCAGCGACATCAGGCTGCGGGTCATCGGCCTCCTGCGGAAGAACCTCTGCGCCCCCCGGGTGCAGGCCCCCGCCGCGTCGAGGGCCTGATGGGACGGTCAGCGCCCCGGCCGCCGTCAGGCCTGGGCGCTGCCGTTGCCGGCGAATACGTCCGGTTCCAGTTTCTGCAAGGCCTTCAGGGTAAGGCCGATGTGCTCCGCCATGATGGCGGTGGCCTTGTCCGCGTCCCGGGCCAGGGTGGCCTTGAGGAGCGCCTCGTGCTCGGCGTGGAGGTCGCGGGGAATGGGATTCCGGTTCAGGGAAAGGCGACGGTAGCGCTCCGCCTGGTGGTAGAGGATGGCCAGGAAATGCTTGGTCCAGCGGGAAGGGCAGGCGGCGATCAGGACTTCGTGGAAGACCCGGTTGCGCTCCTCCCATTCCTCTCGGGCCTCGTCCCCGGACAGCTTTTCCTCGGCCTTGGAGAGGCGGTGGAAGGCGGCCAGGATGTCTCCCTCCCAGGCGTCGTCCCCCAGGGCGATGGCCTGCCGCAGGGCCTCGCACTCCAGCATGACCCGGGTGCGGGTGATGTCCTCGAAGTCGGCCAGGGAGATGGGGGCGACCCGGAAGCCGCGCTGGCCCTGGCTCGCCACCAGGGCGTCCGCCACCAGGAGGGAGAGGGCTTCCCGCAGGGTGCCGGCGCCGACCCCGTAATGGTCCTTCAGGTGCTCGACCCGGAGCTTTTCCCCCGGCTGCAGGCGGCCTTCGATGATGTCCCGGCGCAGGCTGCGGTAGGCCGATTCGACCAGGGTCTTGGGTTCGGCGGAGGGGGTGTCGGTGCTGTGGACCGGCTTCAGTTGGTGCTCGGGCATGGTGTCCAGATGCGAAATGGATGTTCGGAATCGGATTCGATTCTACATCAGCGAAAGAGTTTTCGCGATTATCAAAAAATCTCGAGAAAAAGCGTTGACATCGATAAATCTCGAGAATATCGTAATGGTAAATGAATTACGAGAAGTGCAGCCGGGAACAGCGGCCAGCGCTTCCGACCCGGACCAGGAGGGGCCGGCAGCTTCAAAACCGTAGTGGTCTTTTTTGAATATCGATAAGAGAGGAGCAAACAATGGCAATGACAGGCGTGCTGCGCCCGGGACACGTCCAGATGCGTGTCCTGGACCTGGAGGAGAGCGTCAAGTTCTACAAGGACGTCATGGGTCTGATCGAAACCGGCCGGGACAAGCAGGGCCGGGTTTACTTCAAGGCCTGGGACGAGCGGGATCACAACAGCTTCATCATTCGGCAATCCGACCGTGCCGGCTTCGACTTCGCCGGCTTCAAGGTCGCTGACGTCGAGACCCTCTACAAGCTGGAGGCCGATCTGGTGGCCTACGGCGTCAAGACCGAGCGCATTCCGGCCGGCGAGATGCTGGAAACCGGCGAGCGGGTCCGCTTCGAAATTCCCACCGGCCACCTCATCGAGCTCTACGCCGAGAAGACCGACATCGGCAACGGCCAGGCCTATGTGAACCCGGAAGCCTGGGTGCCCGCCGCCGAGCACGGTATCGCCCCGATCCGCATGGACCACATGCTGTTGTACGGGCCGGACATCGACGGCGCCCGGAAAATCTTCACCGACGTGCTGGGCTTCTACCTGGTCGAGCACGTGGTCCTGGAAGACGGCGAGACCGACCTGGCCATCTGGCTCTCCACCTCCATCAAGGCCCACGACATCGCCTTCGTCCGCCACCCGGAGCCGGGCAAGGTGCACCATATCTCCTTCCTGCTGGACAGCTGGGAGAAGGTGCTGCGCGCCGCCGACATCATGTCCATGAACCGGGTGTCCATCGACATCGGCCCCACCCGCCACGGCGTCACCCGGGGCACCACCATCTACGCCTTCGATCCTTCCGGCAACCGCTTCGAGACCTTCTGCGGCGGCTACCAGTCCTATCCCGACGGCAAGCCGGTGAAATGGACCATGGACGAAGTCGGGCGCGGCGTCTTCTACCACGACCGCAAGCTCAACGAAACCTTCCTGACCGTGGTGACCTGATGCAAGTCCTGGCTGCCACCCCCGGCATCACCGCGGAAGCAGCGGCAGCCGCCGTCCAGGCGGCGGTTGCCCACGCCGAAGCCCATGGCTGGAAGATCAACGCCGCCGTCGTCGACCGGGGCGGCAACCTGATGGCCTTCCTGCGCATGCCCGGCGCCTTCCTCCACTCCATCCAGATCGCCATCGACAAGGCCTACACGGCGGCCAGCTTCGGCTTCCGCACCAAGGACTGGATGGACCTGGTGGGCAGCGACGAAGGCATGAAGCTGGGCTTTTCCAGCCAGCCCAGGCTCATCGTCTTCGGGGGCGGCCTGCCCATTGGCGACCAAGGCGACTGGATCGGCGGCATCGGGGTTTCCGGCGCTTCCGAAGCCCAGGACGAGGAATGCGCCCGGGCAGGCCTGGCGGCCATCGGCATCAATCAGCAATAGGAAAACAACATGAAACAGATCCTCAACTTCATCAACGGCGAGTTCGTTTCCACCGGGAAGCAGTTCGAAAAACGCACTCCCCTCGACAACTCCCTCATCGGCATGGTCCACGAAGCCGGCAAGGCCGAGGTGGACGCCGCCGTGGCCGCTGCCCAGGCCGCCCTCAACGGCCCCTGGGGCAAGATGGCCGTGGCCGACCGGGTGGAGATGCTCTACGCCGTCGCCAATGAGATCAACCGCCGCTTCGACGACTTCCTGCAGGCAGAAGTGGCCGACACCGGCAAGCCGGTGAGCCTGGCGAGCCACATCGACATCCCCCGGGGCGCCGCCAATTTCAAGATCTTCGCCGACGTGGTGAAGAACGTCCCCACCGAATTTTTCGAAATGGCCACCCCGGACGGCCGGGGCGCCCTCAACTACGCCATGCGCCGCCCGGTGGGCGTGGTCGGGGTCATCTGCCCCTGGAACCTGCCCCTGTTGCTCATGACCTGGAAGGTGGGCCCGGCCCTGGCCTGCGGCAATGCCGTGGTGGTGAAGCCCTCCGAGGAAACCCCTTCCACCGCCGCCCTCCTGGGCGAGGTGATGCAGACCGTGGGCATGCCCAGGGGCGTCTATAACGTGGTCCATGGCTTCGGGCCCGGTTCCGCCGGCGAGTTCGTCACCACCCATAAGGATGTGAACGCCATCACCTTTACCGGCGAGACCCGCACCGGCGCCGCCATCATGAAGGCCGCCGCCGACGGTGCCCGCCCGGTCTCCCTGGAGATGGGCGGCAAGAACCCGGCCATCGTCTTCGCCGACTGCGACTTCGACGCCGCCATCGAGGGCACCCTGCGCTCCTGCTTCGCCAACTGCGGCCAGGTCTGCCTGGGCACTGAGCGGGTGTATGT
>JBLNBI010000164.1:0-5983 GCA_050259815.1 Actinomycetota bacterium
GCTGCCGGTGAAGCAGGTGGCCAAGCTGGCCGCCGCCATCACCGGCGCCCACAAAAACGCCCTCTATGACCGGGCCCTTGAACTAAAAGGATAAAATTCGGGAAATTTTCCGGAAGAAACACCATGCAGAAGATCACCATCACCCGCCCCGACGACTGGCACCTCCACCTCCGCGACGGAGAGGCCCTGGCCGCCGTCCTGCCCCATACCGCCCGCCAGTTCGCCCGGGCCATCGTCATGCCCAACCTGAAGCCGCCGGTCACCACCGTCGAGCAGGCTGCCGCCTACCGGGACCGGGTCCTGGCCGCCCTGCCGGCCGGGCTGAGCTTCGAGCCTCTGATGACCCTCTACCTCACCGACAACACGCCGGCCTCCGAGGTCGCCAAGGCGGCCGCCTCCGGCTTCGTGAAGGCGGTGAAGCTCTATCCGGCGGGCGCTACCACCAATTCCGACGCAGGCCTCACCGCCATCGAAAAGGCCTACGACACCATCGCCGAGATGGAGCGGGTCGGCCTGCCCCTGCTGGTCCATGGCGAAGTCACCGATCCCAAGGTCGACCTTTTTGACCGGGAAAAGGCTTTCATCGACAAGGTGCTCGCGCCGCTCCTGCAGCGCTTCCCCAAGCTGCGGGTGGTCATGGAGCACATCACCACCCAGGATGCCGCCCAGTTCGTGGCCGGTTCCGGTGAAAACGTGGGCGCCACCATCACCGCCCACCACCTGCTCTACAACCGCAACGCCATCTTCCAGGGCGGGGTGCGGCCCCACTGGTACTGCCTGCCGGTCCTCAAGCGGGAAACCCACCGCCAGGCCCTGGTGGAGGCAGCCATTTCCGGCAATCCCAAGTTCTTCCTGGGCACCGATTCCGCCCCCCACGCCAAGGGCGCCAAGGAAGCCGCCTGCGGCTGCGCCGGCTGCTACACCGCCTACGCCGCCATCGAGCTCTATGCCGAGGCCTTCGACCAGGCGGGCGCCCTGGACAAGCTGGAAGCCTTCGCCAGCTTCAACGGTCCCGACTTCTACCGCCTGCCCCGCAACACGGGCACCGTCACCCTCGTCAAGGAAAGCTGGCCGGTGCCGGCATCCTATCCCTACGCCGGCGGCGATGCCCTGGTGCCCCTGCGTTCCGGCGAAACCCTGTCCTGGAAAATGCTCTGAGGAGAATCACCATGGGAGTCCGTTCCTGGTTGCTGCCCCTCGCCGCCGCGCCGCTCCTTGCGGCCTGCGTCAATGACTCCGCGTCCTGGCAGAACGAAAGCAAGGACACCGCAGTTACCCTCATCCGCCAGCAGCGCTGGCTGTGGGACAAGAAGGTGGATGCCGCGGTGGTGGTGTCCCGCCTGCCGGACTGCCAGCGCCGCCATCCCTTGGACCCCATCTCTCCCCAGGCCAAGGTCGAACTCTGGCAGCCCGGTCCGGGCACCTTCATCCTGCGCTCCTCCGCCGGCTCGATGCTGACCGAGTCCCAGACCTGCGAAGGCTGGCAGAAGTTGGACAGCGAGCCTCCCGGGGGCTTCGGCAAGCAGCTGGGCACCTTCGATCCGGAAGGCGGCAAGCTGCGCTTTGTCGCCGCCAAGTGACCGGGCGGCTGGCGGCTCCGTATCCGCCGCTATTCTTCCCCATCGCCCCCTGGCTGGACCGGCTGCCGGGCCATCCGGACGCAGGTGCGGTCGCCCGCCTGGCGGAGGGTGCCGGGCTTGCCACCGAAAGCGGCCGGCCCTTGCGCTTCGTCCCGCCCCAGGACGACGGCCTCGGCTACGAGCAGCGCATCTGGGATAAGGGCGAGGTGGAAACCCGTCCCGACAACTGGCACGACTTCTTCAACGCCCTGGTCTGGCTGGCCTTTCCCCAGGCCAAGACGGCCCTTAATTTCCGCCACATCCGGGAAATGGCCGGCGTGGAAAGCGGGCGGGGCCTGGCCCGGGATGCCATGACCCATTTCGACGAATGCGGGCTGGTGGTGGTCTCCGAGGATGAATCACTCCTGGAACTGTTGCGGGGTTTTCAGTGGAAGACGCTCTTCTGGGAGCGCCGGGCCGATGTGCTGAAGTCCATGCGGTTTTTCATCTTCGGCCACGCCACTTACGAGCAGTTGCTGGAGCCCTTCCGGGGGCTGACTGCCAAGGCCGTGCTCTATCCGGTGGAGGCCGGCTGGCTGGCCCGTTCCCTGCCGGAGCAACTGGCCGATCTGGATGGCCGCTTGGCCGTTGAGTTGGCGGCCGGACGCTATGCCTCCCCCCGGGAATTGCAGCCGGTGCCCCTGCTGGGCATTCCCGGCGTCACCACGGACAACGAATCTCCCGATTATTACGACGATACCTGGCAATTCCGGCCGGGGCGGCGGGTGGCCGGCGTATAATCCCGCCCCTGGGAAGTCGGCCAGGCGATCGCTGGATGCGCAAGCATCGGGAGGAAAGTCCGGGCTCCACAGGGCAGGATGCCAGCTAACGGCTGGGCGCTATAAGCCGAAAGGCGAAGGCGACGGAAAGTGCAACAGAGAGCAAACCGCCGATGGCTCCTCGCAAGGGGAGATCAGGCAAGGGTGAAACGGTGGGGTAAGAGCCCACCGCGCCGGCGGTAACGTTCGGCGGCACGGCAAACCCCATCCGGAGCAAGGCCAAATAGGGAAGCATCGGCGTGGCCCGCGCTGCTTCCGGGTAGGCTGCTTGAGCCTGTCAGCAATGGCAGGCCTAGAGGAATGACCGCCACGGTCCCGCAAGGGGCCGGACAGAACCCGGCTTATCGGCCGGCTTCCCTTTTCCATCCCTTTTTCAGGTACGGGGATTGCAAAACAACCTGTCCTCCAGCGATTCCAGGAGCGACATCATGGCTGACAAACCCTCCCAACAGCAGCAAGGCGGCCCGTCCGCCAACCCCGACCAGCAACAGGGGCAATCCATTCCCCGCAGCCGGCACATGAGCCCCGGCGACCAGGCGCCGGAAGGCACGCCGGGCACCGGCCAGAACATTTGCGGCGCCTGCAACGGCACCGGCATCCGCAACGGCGAAGCCTGCCCCGAGTGCGAGGGCACCGGCTACGTCATCACCGGCATCGGCGGCGCCTGATCAATGCAGCTTGACCCTGGGGTGGGAGCGGCCAGACAGCCATCCACCCAGGGTGACCAGGAAGGTGCGGGCGATGCCCAGCAGGGCGGCGACGTGGCGCCGGTAGAGGGCCCAGTAGCTGAGGCGGGCGAACAGCCCGCCCACCAGGAAGCGGTGGACCTTGAGGCCCCGCAGCATGGCGGAAAGGAAGCCCACCGCCTCGTGCTGCCCCAGGGAAACCAATGAGCCCCGATAGTGGAAGGCGAAGGTGGGGAGCGGCTTGCCGGCGATCCGCCGGGGCAGCGCCCGGGCGAGGAACCGGGCCTCCTGCTGGGCGGCCTGGGCCATGGGCGGCACCGCCGGCTTGCCCGGTCGGGGAACGTAGCTGGCGCAGTCCCCCAGGGCGAAGATGTCGTCGTCCAGGGAGGTCTGCAGGGTTGGGCGCACTACCAGCTGATTGAGGCGGTTGGCCTCCAGGCCATCCAGGTCGGCGAGGATTTCCGGAGCCCGGATGCCGGCGGCCCAGACGGTAATGTCGGCGGAGATTTCCTCTTCTCCTGCCTCGCCCTTGACCAGGACCCGGTCCTTCCGCACCTCGGTGACCCGTTGCCCGAGACGGATGTCGATCTGCCTCTTCAGCAATTCGCCATGGATGCGGGTTGCCACATCGTCGGGCAGGGCGGCCAAAAGGCGCTTGCCGTTCTCCACCAGGCAAATCTGCACCGGCTGGGGGAAAAGGCTCAGGTGGGAACCGTAGGAGGCGATTTCCCGCACCGACTCGGACAATTCCGCCGCCAGCTCCACCCCGGTGGCGCCGCCGCCGACGATGACGATCCGCACCGGCGCCGTCGCCTCCCTCAACTCGGCCCGGGCACACAGGGCCAGGAGCCGCTGGTGGAAGCGCTCCGCATCGCCGACGCTATTGAGGGAGATGGCGTACTGGCGCACGCCCGGGGTGCCGAAGTCGTTGTCGATGCAGCCGATGGCCAGGGCCAGGGTGTCGTACCAGAGGCAGCGGCGGGGGGCGACTTCGTTGCCCTCTTCGTCCATCAGGGGGGCCAGCCAGACTTCCTTGTTCTCCCGGTCGAGGCCGGCGAGGCTGCCGAGATGGAAACGGAAATGGTGCTGGCGGGCCTGTTGCAGGTAGTCGAATTCATTTTCCTCGGGGCCCAGGGTGCCGGCGGCGACTTCGTGGAGGAGCGGCTTCCACAGGTGGGTGAGGGCCGGATCGACCAGCACCACCTCGGCTTCGCCCCGGTGCCCGGCGTGGTTTCCCAGGCGGGCGGCTAGTTCCAGGCCGCCGGCTCCGCCGCCGACGATCACCACCCGGTGGGGGCCGGCACCGAGCCTCGATCCCGCCGGCACGAACGCCGGGAAGCCTTCCATTTTCATGCCGGGTAACGCCGTGTCAGTCCAGTTGGCCGAGGGCCCGGGACACGGCGGCGGGGCTGGAATATTCCTGGTCGGGGATGCGGCCGAGGGCATCCATCACCTCCTGGTCGGCGCCGCCCTGCTGGGCGCGCTTCACGATGTCCTCCTTGGCGGCGGGGTAATCGATGCCGCCGAGAAATTTCTGGACGTGGACGGGGTTGGGTATCCCATGCCGGGACCCGCCGTGGCTTTGCTGTTGGGCCATGATTGTCTCCTTGGATTCCGCTGGTCGGAATACCGGATCGAGCAAGGCCAATGCCCGGCGAACACCCCAGTCCGGTTGCACCGGCCTCCGGGGGAATGAGGTGGCCCATGCAAGCTTTGCCGCCTCATGTAATCGTTGCAACGGGGCTTTCCGCCCCCCGGAGAACCGCTGGATGGGCGATACTTACGCCCCCGCGACGCGCTCCCTCAGAACCAAGAATGACCGCTTCCCAGCTTGCCGCTCCCGGCCGCGATTTCGAGACTATTTCCCTCATCGGTTTCGTCCACGGGGTTTCCCACTTCTTCCACCTCCTGCTGCCGCCACTGTTTCCCTGGCTGATGCAGGAGTTCGGCCTCAGTTTCACCGGTATCGGCGCCACCATGACCGTCTTCTTCGTGGTTTCCGGCGTCGGTCAGGCCCTGGCGGGCTTCCTGGTGGATCGCTTCGGCCCGGCCAAGGTGCTGGGCAGCGGCATCGCCTGCTTCATCCTGGCTTCCGTGCTTCTCTATTTCGCCGACGGCTACGGTTCCCTGATGGTAGTGGCCGGGCTGGCGGGCCTGGGCAACAGCGTCTTCCACCCGGCGGATTTCAGCGTCCTCAACCGCAATGTCTCCCAGCCCCGGCTGGGCCATGCCTTCTCCATCCACGGCCTGTCCGGGAATATCGGCTGGGCCCTGGCGCCGGTCTTTCTCACCGGCATCGCCACCGTCGCCGGCTGGCGCCTGGCCGCCCTCGGGGCCGGCGGGGTCGCAGTGCTGGCCCTGGCCTTCCTGGCCTGGCGCCATGGGGAGCTGGCTGACCGGGATATCCATGGCTCTACCAAGGCAGACGGGGGCAAGGCGCCGGCCCTGGGATTCCTCTCCTCGCCGGCAGTGTGGCTGTGCTTCCTGTTCTTCTTCCTCATCACCTCGGCTTTCGGGGTGATCCAGAATTTCGCCAGCCCCATCCTCCAGGCCCTTTACGGCTTGTCCCTGACGGTGGGCGCCACGGCGGTTTCCACCTACCTCCTGGGCGGGGCGGCGGGCATTCTGCTGGGGGGCTTCCTAGCCAAGCACGGCGACCACGACAAGCTCATCGCCATGGCCCTGGGAGTGGCGGCCCTTCTGGCTATCCTTCTGGCCAGCCGTTGGGCGCCGGCCTGGGCCATCCTGCCCCTGATGGCCTGCATCGGCTTCTGCACCGGCATCGCCGGCCCTTCCCGGGACCTGCTGGTGCGCCGGGCGGCTACTTCCCGCTTCGGCCAGGCGGCCTACGGGCGGGTCTATGGCTTCGTCTATTCCAGACTGGACGCCGGCCTGGCCG
>JBLNBI010000165.1:0-2965 GCA_050259815.1 Actinomycetota bacterium
TAGAGCACGGCGAGGTTGTTGTAGGGCTCGGGCAGTTCCGGGTAATCCTCGGTCAGCTTGGTGAAGACGGCGACGGCGTCGTTGGGCTTGCCCATTTCGGTGAGGATCAGGCCCTTCAGGAAGCGGCCCTGGGCGTCCTTGGGCTTGCTGGCCAGGTAGGAATCCACCTTGTCCAGGGCCTGGGAATATTGCCCCTGCTTGATCAGGCGCTGGACCTCGGGGAGGTTGTCCGCCAGGGCCGGCAGAGCGGCGCTGACGGCAAGCCCGAAGACGAGGGCACGCAGGCTGGCCCGGGGCCGGAGATGGGCACTGATACGGGCCGGAAGGCGGCTCAGGAACGGGAAGGAGGCAGTCATCGCTATGCTATACTTTGCCGAGGTTCACAATCTTCAAATTCTATCAAGAAGCCCAGCCAATCCAAAGTTTAAAAGCGCGGCGGGCTTTTTCAATACTCGATCCCCATGTTGAAAATACACAACTCCCTTACCCGGGAAAAGCAGGTATTCGTGCCCATTGAGCCGGGCAAGGTTCGCATGTACGTTTGCGGCATGACCGTGTACGACTACTGCCACCTCGGCCACGCCCGGGTCATGGTGGTGTTCGATATGGTCTATCGCTGGCTGAAGGCCAGCGGCCTCGATGTCACCTATGTGCGCAACATCACGGATATCGACGATAAGATCATCCGCCGTGCCGCCGAGAATGGCGAGTCCATCCTGGCCCTGACAGACCGTTTCATTGCCTACATGCACGAGGATGCGGACGCCCTGGGGGTGCAGCGCCCCGATTTCGAGCCCCGGGCCACCGAATACGTACCCCAGATGCTGGACTTGATCGGCAAGCTGGAGAAGAACGGCCTGGCGTACCGGGCCGAGGATGGGGACGTGAATTTCGCGGTGCGCAAGTTCGATGGCTACGGCAAGCTGTCCGGCAAGTCCCTGGACGACCTGCGGGCCGGCGAACGGGTTGAGGTGGATTCCGCCAAGCAGGATCCCCTGGACTTCGTGCTTTGGAAGCATGCCAAGCCGGGCGAGCCGGCCTGGGAATCTCCCTGGGGCGAGGGCCGGCCGGGCTGGCACATCGAGTGCTCGGCCATGAGTTCCCAGTTGCTGGGCAAGCATTTCGACATCCACGGCGGCGGCCAGGATCTGCAGTTCCCCCACCACGAGAACGAGATTGCCCAGTCCGAGGGCGCCCACGATTGCAAGTTCGTCAATTACTGGATGCACAATGGCTTTGTGCGGGTGGATAACGAGAAAATGTCCAAGTCCCTGGGCAATTTCTTCACTATCCGGGAAGTGCTGAAGGCCTATGACGCGGAGGTGGTCCGCTTCTTCATCCTGCGCGCCCATTACCGCAGCCCCCTGAACTACTCCGACGCCCATCTGGACGACGCCAAGCGCAGCCTGGACAGCCTCTACTTTGCCCTGCGGGATGTGCCGCCGGCAGAAGTGGCCCTGGACTGGAGCAATCCCTACGCCGCCCGCTTCCTGGCGGCCATGGATGAGGATTTCGACTCCCCGGGTGCCATTGCGGTGCTGTTCGAGCTGGCAGGGGAGGTCAACCGCAGCCGCAGCCCGGAGCTTGCCGGCGTGTTGAAGACCCTGGCCGGCGTCCTCGGGCTTCTCGGCCGTGATCCGGTGGCTTACCTGCGGGGCGGTGGCGCAGCCGGTGGAATGGATGAAGCGGCTATCGAGCAGCTTATCGCCGACCGCATTGCCGCCAAGAAGGCCCGGAATTTCGCCGAATCCGACCGCATCCGCGATGAGCTGAAGGCAGCAGGGGTGATCCTGGAAGACAGCGCCCAGGGAACGACCTGGCGGCGGGCCTGACCGCGGCAGGCAGGCAAACAAAAAAGCCCGTCGAGAGACGGGCTTTTTTCATGGCGTCCGGCTGATCTTACTTGAGGACCTTGCCTCCGGGGCCGATGACGGTCAGTTCCACGAACCGGGAACCCTGCCGGCTGTCGGCGGTGTAACCGACGCGGTAGCCGCCGAAGTCCTGGTTGAGGCTTTCCAGGGTGCTGACCAGCTTTTCCCGGGAAACGTCCTTGCCCTGCTTCTTGAGGGCATCCACCAACACTCGGGCCATCATGTAACCCTCGATGCCGTAGTAGGAGAACTTGCCCTGCTTGCCAAGAAGGCGCTGGTATTCCCGGACCACGGAGACGGTGTCGTTCCACGGGTAGGGCATGACCTGGGAAATGCCGATGCCGCGGGCGTCGGACCCCAGTTCCTGGACCAACTGCTCGGCGCCAACCGGGGAGAGGGTCATGAACATCGGGTTCTGGCCGGCCTTGCGCATGGCCCGGACGAATGCCGACGTGGGCTTGTACAGGGTGACCATGACCACCGCCTGGGGCGTGGCTTTGGAGATCGATTCCACCGCCTTGGTGACATCCAGGGAGTTACGCTCCACGGTGCCGACGGCGGAAGGAGCGAGGCCATACTTCTTGAGGGCGGAAGTGACGCCTTCCAGGCCCGACTTGCCGAAGCCGTCGTTCTGGTAGAAGACGGCGATGCTCTTCAGGCCCAGGGCCACCAGCTGGTTGATGATGGCTTCGGTTTCGTCGGCGTAGCTGGCGCGGACGTTGAACATGTAGCGGTTGTTCGGGTTGGCCGAGGGAGCCTGCCGGATGGTGCCCGCGCCAGAAATGGTCCCGATGAGGGGGACCTTGGCGGGGCCGAAGACGGTGTTCATCGCCTCGGTGGTCGGGCTGGAGCCGTAGAAGGCCAGGAGGGAGAAGACTTTCTTGTCTTCGATCAGGGTCTTGGTGTTGGCGACGGCCTTGTCGGTCTCGTAGCCGTCGTCCAGGGCGACGAGTTCGAGCTTGCGGCCGTTGACGCCCCCAGACTTGTTGACCTGACCGAAATAGGCGGTGATCGCCGCCTTCATGTCTTCGCCGTAGGCGCCGTTCGGTCCCGAGAACGGGGCGGACATGCCGATGGTGATGGCGTTGTCGGTA
>JBLNBI010000166.1:0-4309 GCA_050259815.1 Actinomycetota bacterium
AAGATTGCCTTCGGTCCCTGGATGTTCACCGCCTTCACCTGGCTGGCGAAGCTGCGCCGACTGCGGGGCACAATCCTCGATCCCTTCGGCCGCACGGACGAGCGGCGCTTCGAGCGGCAGCTCATTGCCGACTATGAAGCCGACATCGCCCTCATCCTGGAGCGCGGCAGGAACGATCCCCAGGTGGCCCGAGACCTGGCGGCCTGGCCGGAGAAGGTCCGCGGCTTCGGGGTGGTTAAAATGACAAATGCACGCAGCGCCCTCGATCAACGGGCAACCCTGAGAGAACGGCTAATGACATAGAATCCGGGTTTTACACCCGGATTCCTGCCAGTGCCCGCTTCACCCCTCCGGCAGCTCGCCCTCCAGGCCGCTGCCGCCCTCCTCGTGTTGTCCCTCGCCTGGCCCTATTACGGCATGCGGGCCGCGGCCATGCCCTGGCTTGAGACCGCCCTGGTCATCGGCGGCATCGCCTTCGTCCTGGCCAGCGCCACCCGCCAGCCCCTGTGGTGGCGGGTCATGCACGCGGCCTTCATGCCTTTGGCCTGGGCGGTCACCCAACTCGACGTCGATCCGGGCTGGTTCCTGCTGGCCTTCATCCTGCTGCTTCTGGTTTACCGGGGCGCGGTGACCGAACAGGTTCCCCTTTACCTCACCAATGCCGCCACTGCCGAGACCCTGGCCGGCCTGCTGGAAGGCCGCGCGCCCCTACGCTTCCTGGATCTGGGCGCCGGCGTCGGCAGCATGTTGAAGCCCCTGGCCCGGCGCTTTCCGGAAAGCCGTTTCGTCGGGGTCGAGAACGCCCCCCTGACCTGGGCAGCCGGCTGGCTGGGCACCCGCTCCCGGCCCAACATCCAATGGCGCTGGGGCGACCTGTGGGGCACCGATCTCAAGGATTTCGACGTGGTCTATGCCTTCCTCTCCCCGGTACCCATGGAGGCCCTGTGGGAAAAGGCCCGGGCCGAGATGAAGCCCGGCAGCCTCTTCGTCAGCAACAGCTTCCCGGTGCCCGATGTGGCGGCCAGCCGCGTCGTCGAAGTGGACTGCTCGCCCCCCCGCTCCCTCTACTGCTACGACCTCTGACCCGTGCTGCCCAGGAAGCCCGACTCCCTCGCCATCCTCGTCGCCCTGATCAGTTCCATCTCGGTCCTGGGCGCCTTCATGATCGACATTTTCATGTCGCGGCAGCGGGACCTGGACGACGGCCGGCAGCGCCTTCAGCACTTCAGCCAGATGCTGGCCGAGCACACGGCCCGCTCCTTCGAAGCCATCGACATCCTGCTGCGGGACACGGCCGCCGACCTCTCCAACAACCGCCGGGACTGGCGGGATTGGGAAGCCAGCAAGGGCTGGGAATACCTCGCCCAGCGCCACTCCCGCTCCCTCCCCCAGTTGCGCGACCTGATCCTGTTCGACGAGGCCGGTAACCAGCGCTTCATCTCCACCTATTTCCCGACCCCCCACATCAACGTCCGGGACCGCCCCTATTTCGAGGCCATGGAGAAGGGCGTGGATGCGGCCACCTACGGCCCCTACGTCGGCCGCAATTCCAAGCGCTACACCTACGGCATCGTACGCCGCATCCAGGATGGGGGCGGCAAATTCGCCGGTGCCGCCTTCGCGGCCGTCGAACCGGGCTACTTCCCCGATTTCTGCTGGGGCAACCGGCTTTCCGACGAGTTCGAGGGCGTCCTGATCAACGCCAAAGGCGTGATCGTGGCCTCCTGCCGGCCCACGGATCTCACCCGCATGGCATCGATCATCGGCACTGCGGCGGATGAGACCCTGTACGGCGGCAAGCTCAGGGGCGCGGTGACGGACAAGGGAGCCAACACCGTCAGCGGCATCCTCATCTCCATTTCCCCGGTGCCCGGCTACGGCGATCTGCGGGTGCTCACCGCCATTCCCGAACGGGCCCTTCTGGCAGCCTGGAAAAGCCGGGCCCTGGAATTCAGCGTCTTCGCCACCCTGGTGGTCGCCGTGCTGCTTTCCGGCAGTTGGCTCGTCCGCCGCCAGGTGCGGGAACTCTCCAGCGTCACTGCCGCCCTGGAGGAGCACCGCAAGCACCTCGAAGAACGGATCGAGAGCGCTACCGCCGAACTGGCCGGCCAGAAGGCCGAGGCGGAAAGGGCCAACACCGCCAAGAGCCGCTTCCTGGCAGCCGCCAGCCACGACTTGCGCCAGCCCCTCCACGCCCTCTCCCTCTTTGCCGCCGATCTCCAGCGCCAGATCCGCAGCGGCAATACCAAGGACCTGCAGCGGTTGTCGGAGCAGATCAGCACCTCCACCGGAGTCCTCGGCGAATTGCTGGACTCCCTTCTGGACGTCTCCCGCCTGGACGTGGCCGGGGTCAAGACCGACATCCGCCCCTTCGCCCTGCAGACCGTTTTTGACCGTCTGGCCGCTTCCTACCGGCGGGGCGCCCAAAGCAAGGACCTGATCCTGCGCTTCCGTCCCACCGACCTGTCGGTCAATTCGGACATCACCCTGATCGAGCGCCTGCTCGCCAACCTGGTATCCAACGCCATCCGCTACACCCCGGACGGCCGCCGCATCCTGGTGGCGGCCCGCCGCCGGGGCCGGCAGGTGCGGGTGGAGGTGCGGGACAACGGCATCGGCATCGCCCCGGAGCACCAGGCGGCCATCTTTGCGGAGTTCTACCAGGTCGGCAACACGGCGCGGGAGCAGAACAAGGGGCTGGGACTGGGGCTGTCCATCGTGGACCGCCTGGCCCGGGCCCTGGAGGTTCCGGTGGAACTCCGATCCAAGCCCGGCGATGGAACCACCTTCGCCATCACCCTGCCGCTCGCCCAGCGGACGGAGGACGAAGCGGCAATGGAATCCCGCCGGGTGGAGGCAACGCGGAGCCTGGTGCTCTTCGTCGGTACCAATCCGGACATCGGCATCGCCGCCAAGCTGGCCCAGGGCTGGGGATTCCAGGCTGCCCACGTGGAGCGGCCCGAAGACTACGGCTTCGGGAAAGATGAAATGCCGGCGATTGCCGTTGTGGAAGCCATGGAAGCCGCTCCCCTGCTGGAAAAGCTGGCGCCCGACTGCTCAGTGGTCACCCTGGGGAACGGAGATGAAGCCGGGGCGGCTTCATCCTACAACCTTGGTTTCCCGATCCGCCCGGCCAAGCTCCGGGCGTTGCTGGAACAGCTTCAGAAGACCGGTTCGAAGTCGATGCCGTAACGGCTCGCCGCCACCAGGGCCTGGGTGCGGCTGGTGACGCCCAGGGCCTTGAAAACGGCGGTGGCGTGGATTTTGACGGTCCCTTCGGAAAGATCGAGCTGCTCGGCGATTTCCCGGTTGGACAGGCCCCGCACCATGAGGGCGAGGACCTGGGCCTGGCGGTCGGTGAGACCGACCTCGGACGGATGCACCGAACCTCTCTGGGGCGGCACCGGGGCCGCGTCGTCGATCTTGGCGGACTGCAGGCTGCCCGGCTTGAAGATGTTGCCGGCCAGGACTTCCCGCACCGCATTCAGCAACTCGTCCCCGGAAAATGCCTTCGGAATGAAACCGGAGGCGCCGTTGTTCAAAACCCGGGTGACGGTGGGCAGGTCGTCAAAAGCGGAAACCACCGCCACCGGCAGGGCCGGGTAGCGCTGGCGCAGGATGTTGAGTCCGGCAAAGCCGTCGATGCCCGGCAGGGCCAGGTCCAGAAGCACCAAATCGAAGTCGCGCTCGTTGTCGAGGGCCGACAGGGCGGCCTCGAAATCGGCCGTTTCCGTGACTTGAACCCCTTCTTCAAGCTGGCGCAGCAGACGCGCCAAACCTTCGCGCACCAAAGCGTGGTCTTCGACCACGAGGAGCTTCAACATACAACCTCCCACAATTGTTTTTCCTTTTCCCGTAATTTAGCATTTCCTGCCGCCCTTGCGGAAAAGATGAATTAAGATTCCTGTCATAACCGACCCCAGGAGACCCAGCATGTCCAACGATAATTCCAATGCCAACGACCCCCTCGGCTTCGTCCGGAACATGTGGGGCAACATGGGTTTTTCCCTGCCGGGCATGGTTGCTCCCACCTTCGACGTGGATGAGCTGGAAAAGCGCATCAAGGACCTGAAGGCGGTGGAAGGCTGGCTAAAGATGAACCTGTCCATGCTCCAGGCCACCATCCAGGGACTGGAAATGCAGGTCACCACCATCAATACGGTCAAGAGCATGGGCACCATGGCGGCCAATGCGGCCCAACAGGCCGCCGACAGCATGGCCCGGCCCAGCGAGCCCGCCCCCGCCGCCCCCGCCGCACCCGAAGCCCCGGCCCCGGGCATGGGTCCGGAAGCTGCCGAAGCCCTCTCCC
>JBLNBI010000167.1:0-3570 GCA_050259815.1 Actinomycetota bacterium
CGGCCCAAGCGGCCACCCTCGTAGTACTCCTCATCGTTTCAGGATTCTTCGCCATGGCCGAAACGGCCATGATGGCCTGCAATCGCTACCGGCTGCGGGCCCAGGCCCAGAGCGGCGATCGTGGCGCCCAGCGGGTGCTCGACCTGCTGGCCAAGACAGACAAGCTGCTGGGCGTCATCCTGCTCTTCAACACGCTGATCAACGCCGCCATCGCCACTCTGGCCGGCCTCGTCACCGTGCAATTGTTCGGCGAGGAGAAATGGGTATTGGGCGTCGGCACCCTGCTGATTTCCCTTCTGATCCTGGTTTTTGCCGAAATCACGCCCAAGGTGGTGGGTGCGGGTGCGCCAGACAAAATCGCGGTGGCTTCCGCCTACATCCTGCGTCCCATCCTGCGCCTCTCCGATCCGGTGGTGTCGTCCATCAACCTGCTGGTGGTGGGCATGCTGCGCCTCATGCGCATGCAGAACTCCAACGCCCACGATCCCAAACCGCTCAGCCCCGAGGAACTGCGGGCCGTGGTGCTGGAATCGTCCCTGAACATTCCCGAGCGTCACAAAGACATCCTCATCAACCTGTTCGAACTGGAACAGGTGACGGTGGAGGACGTCATGGTTCCCCGCAGCACCATGGAAGTCATCGACCTGGACCTGCCCATGGAGCAGATTCGGGAACAGTTGAGCACCAGCTATCACACCCGCCTGCCCGTCTATAGCAACGATCCGAGCAACATCATCGGCGTTTTGCACCAACGCCAGTTGGTTTCCGAAGCCTTAACCGGCGAGTTGAGCGTCGAGTTTCTGCGGGAACAACTGGCCGAGCCTTACTTCATCCCGGCCGGCACGGGCATTTACGCCCAACTCCAGTTCTTCCAGGAAAATCGCCAGCGCATGGGCCTGGTGGTGGATGAGTACGGCGAGATCCTCGGTCTGGTCACGCTGGAAGACATCATCGAGGAATTAATCGGCAAGTTCACCACGACGGCTCCCGGTGCCAGCGCCAAGGAACTGGTCTGGGACGAGGATGGCACCGCCATGGTGGAAGGCATCCGCCCGCTGCGGGAAATCAATCGGGATCTGGACCTGGACCTCCCCCTGGATGGACCCAAAACCCTCAACGGCCTACTCTTGGAGCATTTTCAGGACATTCCGGAGTCCGGCATCAGCATGCGCATTGCCGGCGTAGCCATGGATATCGTCCAAACCCAGGATCGGGCCGTGAAGTTTGTACGACTCCACAAGCCGGGCTCCATTCCGCAATCGGCCCCATCTGCTACCATCTAAGAATTCAAAAATAGTCCGAATGGCCCTCCAGCGTGGGCCGACCGCCGACTGAACAGGAAGCTGTCATGGCCACTGCCGCAAAGCCCGAGAAAAAGAAAGAAGACAACTTTGCCTGGGAAGGCAAAGACAAATCCGGCAAAACGGTTCGCGGCGAAATGCGCGCCGGCGGAGAGGCCATCGTCAAGACCACCCTGCGCCGCCAGGGCATCATGGTCACCAAGATCAAGAAGCAGCGGGCCAAGGGCGGCGGCAAGATCACCGACCAGGACATCACCCTCTTCACCCGCCAGCTGGCCACCATGATGAAGGCCGGGGTGCCGCTGCTCCAGTCCTTCGACATCGTGGGCAAGGGCGCCAGCAATCCTGCCGTGGGCAAGTTGCTGCTGGACATCAAGGCCGACGTGGAAACCGGCTCAAGCCTGAATCAAGCCTTCCGCAAATACCCGATCTACTTCGACGCCCTGTTCTGCAACCTGGTCCAGGCCGGCGAACAGGCTGGTATTTTGGAAACCCTGCTCGACCGGCTTGCCACCTACAAAGAAAAGATCATCGGCATCAAGAAGAAGATCAAAGGCGCTCTGGGCTATCCCATCGCGGTGCTGGTGGTGGCCTTCATCGTCACCGCCATCATCATGATTTTCGTGGTGCCCCAGTTCAAGAGCGTATTCAGCAGCTTCGGTGCCGACCTGCCCGGCCCCACTTTGGTCGTGATCGCCATGTCAGAGGTCTTTGTGGCCTACTGGTGGGCTATTTTCGGCAGTATCGGTGGCGGCATCTACGCCTTCTTCGCGGTATGGAAACGATCGACCGCCATGCAGATCTTCATGGACCGCTTCGTCCTCCGCCTGCCCCTGTTCGGCCCGCTTCTGCACAAGGCCACCATCGCCCGTTGGACTCGCACCCTTTCCACCATGTTCGCCGCGGGCGTGCCCCTGGTGGAGGCCCTGGATTCCGTAGGCGGCGCTTCCGGCAACTACGTCTACAAGACCGCAACCAAGCAGATCCAAGGCGAAGTCAGCACCGGTAACAGTCTCACCATGGCCATGACCAACGCCCTGTTGTTCCCGCCCATGGTGGTTCAGATGGTGGCCATCGGCGAAGAATCCGGTCAGTTGGACTCCATGCTGGGCAAGGTGGCCGACTACTTCGAGCAGGAAGTGGACGATGCGGTGGAGAACCTCTCTGCGCTGATGGAACCCATGATCATGGCCATCCTCGGCGTGGTCATTGGCGGCATCGTGATCGCCATGTACCTGCCCATCTTCAAGCTCGGCTCCGTCGTCGGTTGATGTTCGCGCACATTCCTCCCGCCGCACTGGTGGCGGGCTGCGGCCTGCTCGGCCTGATCATCGGCAGCTTTCTCAACGTGGTCATACACCGACTCCCCCTGATGATGGAGCGGGAGTGGGCCGCCCAATGCGCCGAGTTGAACGGCACCGAATTGCCGCCCCAGGAACCCCTGACCCTGTCGCTGCCCCGGTCCCGCTGCCCCCATTGCGGACACTTGATCACGGCGCTGGAAAACATCCCCATCGTCAGCTACCTGTTCCTGCGCGGCCGCTGCAAGGGCTGCGGTGCCGCCATCAGCGCCCGCTATCCCCTGGTGGAAGCCCTGACCGGCCTGCTGTTCGCCCTTGCCGCCTGGACCTTCGGACCAGGCTTGTCGCTGATCGGCGCCCTGATCTTCATCGCCGCCTGCGTCGCCCTGACCTTCATCGATTTCGACACTCAACTGCTCCCGGACGACATCACTCTGCCCCTGATCTGGGCGGGCCTGCTGTTCAACCTGGGACAGACCTACACCACGCTGCCCGGCGCGGTGATCGGCGCCATGGCGGGCTACCTGGCCCTATGGAGCGTCTATTGGCTGTTCAAAATCATCACCGGTAAGGAAGGCATGGGCTACGGCGATTTCAAGCTGCTGGCGGCCATCGGTGCCTGGTTGGGCTGGCAGATGCTGCCCCTGACCATCCTGCTTTCCTCCCTGGTGGGCGCCATCGTGGGCATCGCCCTGATCGTAATCGCCCGCCACGGCCGCAACGTCCCGATTCCTTTCGGCCCCTATCTGGCCGCTGCCGGCATCATCGCCCTGTTCTGGGGCAAGCCCCTGACCCAGCTTTACCTGGGCACCCTGGCCGGGTAAATATCCACCGAACCCATCCACCGAACCCCTTGAAAATCGAGGGGTTCGCCACCAGTAAACCTTCCGTTATCCCCGGGGCAGCCCGGGTCCTTACGCTATAATTTCCTTCTTTTACGGGGATAGTCATGCCTATCTACGCCTATC
>JBLNBI010000168.1:0-9083 GCA_050259815.1 Actinomycetota bacterium
TGCGGCGCAGCCTCCTGGGGCGGATATTCTTCGATGGCATCGAAGTGGCCCGGGAGAAAGACGGCAAGGACGATGCCGTGGACAACGCCGCCGCCCTGCGGCAGAGCGTCGAGGCGCTGAAGGCCGGCGGCGCCCTCTTCATCATGCCGGAAGGCACCAGCGACCTGGGGCCCCGCCACCTGCCCTTCAAGAAGGGCGCCGCCCGCATCCTGGCCGCCGCCCTGGCCGAGGGCGTCCGGCCCACGGTGGTTCCCCAGGGCATCCACTACGAGCAGGCCTGGGCCTGGCAGAGCGATGCGGAGATCGTCGCCGGCCCGTCCCTGGACCTCGACCTGCCCCCCGGCACGGAAGGCCCCGCCGCCGTGGCCCTGCTCCACAAGCGCATCGTCGCCGCCCTGGAAGCCCTGGCGGTGCAAGCCCCGGATGCCGACGCCTTCGCCCGCCGGGAGCGCACCGCCTACGCCGCCACCCTGGGCACCGGTCGCTCTTATTTCGCCGCCCACAAGGCCCTGGAGCCGGGATTGCCGGAAGCCGAGGGCGCCCAGCCCGATTTCGATGCCCCCGTCGCCGACGCCGGCCTCTTCCTCCACCAGGGCGTGCCCCTGGTCCCTATCCGCCACGCCTGGGCCTATGCCCTCTATGCCCTGATTCTCGCCCCCTTGGTTGTGGCCGCCTGCCTCCTCAACCTGCCGCCGCTCCTTGTCGCCCGGGAGGCCGGCCGCCGCTTCGCCGACGCCCCCAATACCATCACCCTCTGGCGGCTGCTGACCGGCGCCCCGGCCCTGGCGCTGTGGGCAGGCGGACTGCTCGCCTGGGCGGCGGCCGCCGGCAACCTGCCGGCCTGGGGCACCTACGCCGCCCTCTCGTGGCTGGGGCTGCGCTCCATCTACCGGCTGAAGAAGCTGGCGGTGAGCCTGGGCAACCTGGTCCGTTTCCCTTCCCTGCGCCCCCGGCTCCTGGCCCTGCACCAGCGCCTGGATGCCGCCCTACGGGCCAAGGGGGTCTGAGCCATGAAGAACCTCCTCGCCCACGAATGGCTGTTCGGCGGCTACATGCTGGCCATGGGCCTGGCGCTCCTGGCCGCCAGCGGGCCGTTGGCCCCGGACACCCTGGCCTATGGCGCCGGTCTGGTGATCGCCGCCTGCCTGATCGCCTACGCCGCCCGCCGGGACACCCCGGCTGCCTGGCGCTGGCGGCTCCTTTTCTATCCGCTCGCGATGAACGTCTATTTCCAGCAGATGCGCACCGCCGTCCCCGCCCTGCGGCCGGAAAAGATGGATGCCCTGCTGCTGGCCGTCGACCGGGCAATCCTGCCCGACACCCCGTCCCTGTTGCTGCAGCCCTGGGTCACGCCTTGGGCGACGGAGTTCTTCAGCTTCTGCTACATCCTCTTCTTCCCCTACCTGACCATTAGCCTGGTGGCCTACTTCGTCGGCGACCTGAAGCGCCTGAAAGCCTTCACCGTCGGCCTCTTCTCCCTCTACGGCCTGGGTTTCCTGGGCTACGCCCTGGTGCCGGCGGCGGGCCCCTATCTGGCCATGCCGGACGCCTTCGCCGTGCCCCTGACGGGTGGGCCGATCACCGAATGGAATGCCGGCCTGGTGAAGATGGGCTCCAGCGGCGTGGATGTCTTCCCCAGCCTGCATGTCGCCGTCTCCACCTTCCTGCTGGGCTTCGATTTCCGCCACAAGCGCTGGCGCTTCTGGGCCTACCTGGTTCCCTGCGTCGGCCTCTGGCTATCCACCCAATACCTGCGCTACCACTATTTCATCGACGTACTGTTCGGCTTCGCCTTGGCCGCCCTGGCCCTGTGGCTGGCCGAACAGCAGTTCGCCCGGGAAAGGACCCACGAATGATCCGCAGCTTCGCCCTCCCCTTCGCAGAATCCCTCGCCTGCCAGACCGAACTCTCCGGCGGCAAGGGCGCCAACCTGGCCCTGCTGACCCAGAAGGGCTTCCCGGTGCCGGGTGGTTTCATCGTCGCCGCCGGCGCCTACCGGGAATTCGTCCGCCAGGCCGGCCCCCTGCTGGATCAGGTGAGCGGCTTCCATGAGGACGATCCCAGCGTCTTGCGGGAGGAAGCGGCCAAGCTGCGGGAAGCCCTGGAAGCCCTGCCCCTGCCGGCTGAGGTGGAGGAAGCCATCCGCGCCCAGCTCCGGGATTTCCCGGCCGGGGCCGCCTTCTCGGTGCGCTCCTCCTCCACCTTCGAAGACCTGGCCTCCGCCGCCTTCGCCGGCCAGCACGACACCTATCTCAACATCAGCGGCGCCGACGCCGTCCTCGACCGGGTGCGGGCCTGCTTCGCCTCCCTCTGGCAGGAGCGGGCCATCGCCTACCGCCAGAAGCACGGCTTCGATCACCGCTCCGCCGCCATGGCGGTGGTGGTGCAGACCATGGTGCGCTGCGAGGTCGCCGGGGTCGGCTTCACCATCAACCCGGTCACCGGGTCGTTGCGGGAAATGCTGGTCAATGCCAATTTCGGCCTCGGCGAGTCGGTGGTGAGCGGCGAAGGGGAAATCGACCAGTACGTCCTCGACCGGGAAGGGAATCTCGCTTCCAGCGTCATCGGCCGCAAGACCCGTCGGGTGGTGTGCGACACCCAGGGTTCCCGGGAGGTGGAGGTCCATGGCGACGAAGCCGCCCGCCCCTGCCTTGCCCCGGCCCAACTGGCCGAACTGGCTTCCCTGATGCGTCAGGTGGAGGCCGCCTACCAGTTTCCCCAGGATATCGAGTGGGGCATCGCCGACGGCAAGCTGCATCTGCTGCAATCCCGCCCGGTCACCACCATCCCGCCCCGGTGGACCCGGGACGAGTCAGCGGAACGCTTCCCCAACGTCCTGACGCCCCTGGCCTGGGACATGGTGGAGGAAGGCTTCCACCGTTCCCTCAACCACTCCTTCCGGCTCATGGGCTACCCGCCCTTCACCGGCAAGTGGTTCGGCATGCACGGCCACTACATCTACGGCAACCAGAACGCGGTGGAGCTGTACGGCGGCCGGGCGCCCTTCCAGATCCGCTCGCTGCCCGAGCTGGAGGCTGCGCTCCCCACCCTGCGGGAGCGCTTCGCCTGGGTTCAGGAGCTGCCCCTGGAATGGTCCCGCGACCTGGACCGCTACCTGTTGGGCATCGGCGAGTTCCTGGCAGAGCCCCTGGAGGACAAGGACCTCCAGGAGTCCTGGGATTTCGTCCTGCGGGTGAACCGCCTGGGCACCGAGTATTTCCTGCCCAATATCGCCATTTCCCTCACCCAGCGCACCCTCTACAAGGTGCTCCACGGCCTCCTGGCCCTGCTGGCCGGCGATGCGCAGAAGGGCGCCCGCATGTTCGACGACCTCATGGCCCATTGCGAGACCAAGACCGGGGTCATCAACAAGGAGCTTTATGCCCTGGCCGGCCAAATCAACGCCAGCCCGGCCCTCAAGGCCCTGATCCACAGCCGCCCCTCCCGGGAACTGCTGGCCGGGCCCGACGCCCTGGCGGCCTTCCCGGAATTCAACCCCCGCTTCCGCAAGTTCCTGGAGGACCACGGCCACCGGGAAACCGATTTCGACCCCTATCACCCCACCTGGATCGAAGCGCCCTGGGTGGTGCTGGACAACCTGCGGCTCATGGCCGACGCCCCGGCCGGCGTCTCGCCCCGGGAAAAGGAGCTGGACCTGCGCATCCGCCAGATGGAAGCCGAAACCACCCTCTTCTCCCGCCTGCCCGCCAACCTCCACTTCTTCTTCCACGAACTGCTGCGCCTGGCCCGGGCCTACACCACCCTGGACGACGTGGAGCATTACCAGACCACCCGCCTTACCCTGCCGCTGCGGAAGGGCCTCAAGGAAGTGGGCCACCGGCTGGTGCGCCGCGGGGTGCTGGCCGAGCCCATGGATGTCTTCTTCTGCCGCTTCCGGGACCTGGACGCCGCCATCCGGGCCGACGACAACGACCAGTGGGATCGCCTCGCTCAGGCAGTCAAGGCCGAGAAGGCCGCCTATCTGCAACATCGGGACGCGCCCCCCGCTTGGGTCCTGGGGGAGGATCGCCCGGCCGGGGGCGACTCGGCGGGCGGCTTGGCCGGCCTCTCCGGCAGCCCCGGCTGCGCCGAGGGGGAGGTTTACCTGGTGCTCTCCCCGGACGATTTCGCCGCCTTCCCCAAGGGCGCCGTCCTGGTGGCCCGCACCACCAACCCGGCGTGGACGCCCCTCTTCTATTCCGCCTGCGCGGTGGTGACGGAGAGCGGCGGCCCGCTCTCCCACGGGGCGGTGACGGCCCGGGAGATGGGCATTCCGGCCGTCATGTCGGTCCATGGGGTGCTGACCGCCCTGAAGAACGGCCAGCGGGTGCGGGTGGACGGCAGCGGCGGTCGGGTGACGGTGCTGGACTGATCAGACCAGCAGGTAGTTGAGGACGATGCCCGCGAAGATGGCCGCGCCGACGTAGTTGTTGTTGAGGAAGGCCTTGAAGCACGGGGGGCCTTCCCGGTGGCGGATGAGGGTGTAGTGCCAGCCCATGATCCCCGCCGCCCCAATCAGGCCGGCGTAATAGGGCCAGTGCAGGTGGAGATGCCAGCCGAGGGCGGCCAGCATGGCCAGGGCCACGCCGTAGCACAGCATCACCGCCGCCACGTCGAAGCGCCCGAAGGTGATGGCCGAGGTCTTGATGCCGATCTTCAAATCGTCGGGCCGGTCCACCATGGCGTATTCGGTGTCGTAGGCGATGGTCCAGAAGATATTTGCCGCCAGCAGCCACCAGGCCTCCGCCGGTACTTGGTCGAGGTGGGCGGCATAGGCCATGGGGATGCCGAAGCCGAAGGCGATGCCCAGGTAGGCCTGGGGAATGGCGAAGAAGCGCTTGGTGAAGGGATAGCTGGCGGCCAGGAACAAGGCCGGCACTGACAAGAGGAGCACCAGCTTGCTGCCCAGGAACAGCACCAGGACCAGGGAGCACAGGCAGAGCACGGCGAAGAGGGCCAGGGCCTCCTTGACCGTCACCTTGCCCGCCGTAAGGGGGCGCTCCTTGGTGCGATCCACGTGGCGGTCGAAATTGCGGTCGGCGTAGTCGTTGATGACGCAGCCGGCGGAACGCATCAGCACGGTGCCCAGGATGAAGATCCAGACCACGATCCAGTTGGGATACCCATCCGCCGACAGCCACAGGGCCCACAGGGTGGGCCAGAGGAGCAGCAGGATGCCGATGGGCTTGTCCAGCCGCATCAAGCGTTCATAAAGGTCGAGACGTTCTTTGATGGCTTGCCAGTTCATGGGGGCAAGATTCTACCGGGTTAGGGCGATGGGCTCACCCCTCCCCGGCGGAGAATGACCCAGCCTACTTCCAGTCGCCCCGCAGCCCGGCCACGACCGCCTGCAGATGCTCGGGGGTCGCCTGCTCCGGCGGCACGGCAGGAGCGGCCGCCAGGCCGATCTTGGAGAAGAATCCCCGGCGGAAGGGCTTCTTCATGGCCTCGCCCTCGATGCGGGAGAAATAGCTGCCCCACAGGCCGCGCAGGGACAGGGGGACCACCGGCACCGGCGTCCGTTCCAGGATGCGGCTGATGCCGGGGCGGAAGGGCTGGAGTTCGCCGTTCTCGGTGATCCCGCCCTCCGGGAAGATGCCCACCAGCTCGCCGGCCGCCAGGGCCGCCGCCACCTCGTCGTAGGCCTTTTCCAGCAGGGCCGGGTCCTCCTTGGCTGGGGCGATGGGGATGGCCCGGCTTTCCCGGAACACGAAGCGCAGCACCGGTACCTTGAAGACCTTGTGGTCCATGACGAAGCGGATGGGGCGCCGGCAGGCGGCCATGATGACCAGGGCGTCCACGTAGCTCACGTGGTTGCAGACGATGACGGCGCCGCCCTCGTCCGGGATGTGCTCGTCGATGCCCTGGCGCTCCAGCCGGTAGACCGTGTGAATGAGCATCCAGACGATGAAGCGCTGGAGGAACTCGGGCACCAGGGAGTAGATGTAGATGGCGACTACGGCATTGAACAGGGCGGTGGCCAGGAAGAGCTGGGGAATGGTCAGCCCGAGGCCGAAGAGGAGCATGGACACCCCGGCCGACACCACCATGAACAGGGCGTTCAGGATGTTGTTGGCGGCGATGACCCGGGACTGGTGGCTTTTCTCGCTGCGGGTCTGGATCAGGGCGTAGAGGGGGACGATGTAGAAGCCGCCGAACAGGCCCAGCAGCACCACGTCGGCCAGGCCGCGCCAGTTGGCGGGCTGGGCCAGGAAGGCGGCGAAGTCGTGATGGGCGCCATCCACCGGCAGGGCCGGCGAGAAGAAGTAGAGATCCACGCCGAAGAGGGTCAGGCCGATGGCGCCGAAGGGCACCAGGCCGATTTCCACCTTGTGGCCGGAGAGCTTCTCGCAGAGCAGCGACCCCACGCCGATGCCGAAGGAAAAGACGGTGAGCAGCAGGATGAAGACGCTCTCGTCCCCGTGCAGCACTTCCTTGGCGTAGTTGGGGAACTGGGCCAGCACCGTGGCGCCATAGAACCAGAACCAGGAGATACCCAGAAGCGATAGCCAGACGGTGCGGTTGCCATGGGCGAAGCGCAGGTTGTTCCAGGTTTCGGTCAGGGGATTCCAGTTGATCTTGAGGTCCGGATCGGCGGCGGGAGAAAGGGGGATGCCCCGGCTCACCCAGTAGCCCAGGACCGCCACGCCGATGACCATGGCCGAAGTCGCCACCGGCCCGAAGGACGAGGTGGCCAGCCAGGCACCGAGGATTTCACCCACCAGGATGGCGACGAAGGTGCCCATCTCGATCATGCCGTTGCCGCCCACCAACTCTTCCGGCCGCAGGTGCTGGGGCAGGTAGGAATACTTCACCGGCCCGAACAGGGTGGAATGGACGCCCATCAGGAACAGGGCTCCGACCAGGGGCCAGAGCTGGTTGTTCATGAAGCCCCAGGCCGCCAGGATCATGATGCCGATCTCGAACACCTTCACCGCCCGGGCCACGGCGGATTTCTCAAACTTGTCGGCGATCTGGCCGCTGGTCGCGGAGAAGAGGAAGAAGGGCAGGATGAACAGGCCGGGCAGGAGGGTGGCCAGGGTCTTGCCGTCCAGTTCGGTGAGCTGGCCGGCCCGGAAGGTGACCAGGGTGATCAGGGCCGTCTTGAAGACGTTGTCGTTGAAGGCACCGAGGAACTGGGTGAAGAAGAAGGGGCGGAAGCGTTTCTCCCGCATCAGTTGAAATTGGCTGCTCATGCTCTGCTCTCCCGAAGGCCTATTGTTGTTTGCGGCGCTTGTTGCGGCGGTGCCATACCCCGACGGCGGTCACCCCGAAGAACCCGCCGTAGGCTGCCAGGGCGATGGACGAGGGCTCCAGGCCTTCCCCCGGCGCGTCGGGGTCCTTCAGTTCGGGCGGGAAGGGCCGGGGCGGCACGGGTACTATTTTCCACTGGGATTTGTCTTCCGGCACCCGTTTCATGTACTCGTCGATGGAAGCCACCGGCGCCTGACCGAGGGCCCGGGAGGACGGGAACTGGGGAATGCGCACATAGACCAGGGCCTCGATGTCCTCCGCCAGCAGGCCCTCGAAGCCCTTGCCCGCGGCCTTGCCGGCAGCGACCCGCTCCAGGATGTCCTTGCCCGCCGCCTCGAAGGCGACGAAGGGATAGAGGTCGGTGACCTCCGCCGACATGTAGTCGAAAGCCTTACGGCCGCTCTCCAGGCTGCCGTCCTTGACGGCCATGAAGGGCAGGCCGGCCGCCGCCTTCACCATGCTGGTCGGTCCCTGCTTGGGAATGTTCCAGCCCAGGGAGCGCAGGGTCTCGATGCTGATTCCGGCGCAGTTGGCGGTAGCGTGGCGATAGACGAAGTCGTGGCGGTAGAAGTGGTTGAACACCCGGGAGATGGACTCCTGGTAGAGGCTGGGCGCCCGTTCGTCCTTGAGCACCGCCACCAGCATGTAGGAGGGCCGGTACCAGGACTGGCCGCTGTTCAAGTCGGCCATGTAGGCATCCATGGGCAGGGTGGAGGCGATGATGCCCTTCTCGCTCACGGAATCCAGGTTATAGAAATTGTTCACCAGCCAGTCGTTCCACTCGCCCTGAGGGCCGAAGCGGCCGGTGGCGATGGCGAAATGGCCGCCGTGGGCCTCGTCGTCGTCCCCCTGGGCGCCGTTCAGCATCACCGCCAGGACCGGCTTGCCAGCCCATTGCAGGGGCTTGGCTCCATCTTTCTGCCACAGGACCCGGGCAGCCAGAGGCAGGGAGGCGCCGCCGCCCTCGGCCCGCACAAGGGAAGCCAGGGTTTCCCCGGCCAGGAGGGGCTTCACCGCCGTGTTGCCGGCGGTCAGGCGGTAGTCCTGGGGCCACAAGGTGCGGGCCACGAACTTGCCGCCCTCCATCCTGCCGCGCATGGACAGGGGCCGGCCGGCGAAGTGGCGCAGGCTGCTGTCGTCGTAATAGGACAGGTTGCTGTCGATCTTGGGCGCCACCGCGAAGGGAACCCGCTTGCCGGCAGCGTCGACCATGGCATTGCCGGCGGGATCGATCTTCCATCCCTCGGCTTGGAGGGGCGAGCCTACCCAGACCAGGGGCGGACGCTGGGGCGCGGCCTTGCCGTCTCGGCCCTTGGCCCATTCCGCCACATCCGCCTGGGCCGGGTGGCGTTTGGAGAAATCGGCCGGATTCTGCTTGGGCACCGCCACCAGGTCGTTTTGGAAATACCAGAGGGCCTGGGGAATGGTGGCGCAGTCGGCGCACTTGCCATCCGCCAGCCGGAAGTCGCCGGCGGTATGGAGGCCGAGGCGGCCGGATTCAAGGGTGCCGTGCACTCCCGACGGGACATCGGCCCCATGGGCGGAGAGGGACAGTGCGGCGCAAGCCAACGCCGCTGCCGCGGGCAAGGGCTTGAATTTCATTGTTCCGTGCTTGCTCTTGAGTTCCATCGTTTCCCTTTCAAGATTTGCCGCTCAATGCGGCAACTGGGCCTGGATATCTTCGACGACCTGGGCGACCGCCTCCACCACCCCGGCCATGCGGACATAGTCCAGGGTGTCGGGAAGGTCGCTCGGCCGGTGGTAATTGGGATTCCGGTAGAAGGCCGTATCGGTGACCATCACCGCCGGCATGCCCTCCTGCCAATAGG
>JBLNBI010000169.1:0-3909 GCA_050259815.1 Actinomycetota bacterium
GCCCGCTCGCCCGCATGCCCGAGTTCTACGAAACCACCTGCCCCAAGTGCGGCAAGCCGGCCCGGCGCGAGACCGACACCATGGACACCTTCGTGGAGTCCTCCTGGTACTTCCTGCGCTACGCCTGCCCGGACAACGACCAGGCCATGGTGGACGAGCGCGTCCAGTACTGGTGCAAGGGCGGCATCGACCAGTACATCGGCGGCATCGAGCACGCCATCCTCCACCTCCTCTACTCCCGCTTCTTCACCAAGCTGATGCGGGACGTGGGCCTCATCGGCGACCTGGGCGAGCCCTTCGCCAACCTGCTGACCCAGGGCATGGTGGTGGCCCCGACCTTCTACCGCGAACTCGACGGCGGCAAGAAGCAGTGGATCAACCCGGCCGACGTGGATGTCGCCACCGACGAGCGGGGCCGCCCGGTGGGCGCCACCTTGAAGGCCGACGGCCAGCCGGTGGTCATCGGCGGCACCGAGAAGATGTCCAAGTCCAAGAACAACGGCGTGGATCCCCAGGCCCTCATCGACCAGTACGGCGCCGATACGGCCCGCCTGTTCATCATGTTCGCCTCGCCCCCGGACCAGTCCCTGGAGTGGTCCGACGCCGGCGTGGAAGGCGCCTTCCGCTTCCTGCGCCGCCTGTGGAAGCTCGTCCATGACCACGTCCAGTCGGGCCTCGTCCCGGCCTGCGCCAGCAGCGACGGCCTGGCCGCGCCCCTGGCTGACCTGCGCCGCAAGCTTCACCAGACTATGCAGAAGGTCGCCGACGACTACGGCCGCCGCAAGCAGTTCAACACCGCCATCGCCGCGGTCATGGAACTGCTGAACACCTACGACAAGACCGACCTCGCCTCCGACGCCGGCCGGGCGCTGGCCCAGGAAGTCCTGGAAGCCGCCGTCCTCCTGCTCTTCCCCATCGTGCCGCACATCTGCCAAGCCCTCTACGCCGAACTCAAGCCCGGCCAGGACGCCGGCCAGGCGGCCTTCCCCAAGGCCGATGCGGCGGCACTGAAGCAGGACGAGATCGAACTGATGGTGCAGGTGAACGGCAAGCTGCGCGGCTCCATCCGCGTCGCCGCCGAGGCCGACAAGGCCTCCATCGAAGCCGTCGCCCTGGCATCCGAGGGCGCCGTGAAGTTCATGGAAGGCAAGCCCGCCAAGAAGGTGGTGGTGGTGCCGGGCCGCCTGGTCAATATCGTCGTCTAAGGAGTCAGCATGCGCACTGTCCTCGTTGCCCTGCTCTTGGCAGCCGTCGTCTCCGCCTGCGGTTTCCAGCTGCGGGGCACCGCCAGTGCGCAGCTTCCCTACAAGTCGCTGTATATCGCCCTGCCCACCGACGCCGAACAGTCCATCTGGCTGAAGCGTTATATCCAGTCCGCCGGCGGCACCACCCTGACCGACCGGCCGGACCAGGCGGAGGCGACCCTCCAGCAACTCTACGACCGCCGCGAAAAGGCCATCCTGAGCGTGAATGCCCAGGGCCAGGTGCGGGAATACCGGCTGCAGGTGACCTACGGCTTCCGGGTGGTGGATCCCAAGGGCCGCGTCCTGGTGCCGCCCAATGAGATCACCGTCATCCGGGACATGACCTACAACGCCTCCGCCGTGCTCGCCAAGGAGCAGGAAGAGCTGATGCTGTGGCGGGACATCAACTTCGACGTGGCCACCCAGGTGGTGCGCCGGCTGTCCATCGTCCATCCCAACAACCCGAACCTGGAAGAAGAGCAGCGCTGATGCTGCTCAAGGGCGACCAACTGCCGGGGCACCTGGAGCGGGAACTCAAGCCCCTCTATGTGCTTTACGGCGACGATCCGCTCCTGGTCCTGGAAGCCGCCGACGCCATCCGCGCCAAGGCCCGCCAGTCGGGCTACAGCGAGCGGGAAGTGCTCACCGCCCTGGCCGGCTTCGACTGGAACCAGCTCCTGGCCGCCGGGGGCAACCTTTCCCTGTTCGGGGACCGCAAACTGATTGATCTGCGCATTCCCAATGGCAAGCCCGGCCGCGAAGGGGGCGCCGCCCTCCAGTCCTGGTGCCAGCGCCTGTCCGACGACACCCTGCTGCTCATCACCCTGCCGGAACTGGATTGGAAGGAAGAAAAAGCCGCCTGGTTCACCGCCCTGGCCCAGGCCGGCGTGGCGGTGAAACTCGTGGCGCCGACCCTGGCCGACCTGCCGGCCTGGATCGCGGGGCGCCTGCGCCGCCAGCAGCAGACCGCCAACAACGAGGCCCTGCGCTTCATCGCCGACCGGGTGGAGGGCAACCTGCTGGCCGCCCACCAGGAAATCCAGAAGCTGGGGCTCCTCTACCCCAAGGGCGAACTGAGCCTGGAACAGATTCGGGAAGCGGTCTTGAACGTGGCCCGCTACGATGTGGACAGCCTGCGGGAAGCCCTGCTGGCCGGGGACGTGGCGCGGCTGACCCGCACCCTGGACGGACTCCAGCAGGAGGGCGAAGCGCCGCCCCTGGTGCTGTGGGCCATGGGCGAGGAAATCCGCGCCCTGGCGGCCATCAAGTCGGGAATGGAGCGCGGCCAACCGGCCGATGCGCTGATGCGGGAAGCCAAGGTCTGGGGCCCCCGCCAGAATCTCGTGAAGCGGGCGCTGCAGCGGCTGTCTTCAGCCACTATCGAAGGCGCCCTGCGCCACGCCGGAGAAATCGACCGCCTAATCAAGGGGGCCGGTCGGGGCGACCCCTGGGGTGAGTTGCTGCGCCTCGGCCTGCGGCTGTCGGCGCAGCGCTGAATTAAAGCCGGATCAACGCCGAATCAGGCGTTCAGGCCGCCCTGGCTTTGCGCCTTGGGCTCTTCGAGGTGCTGCTCGTCCGGCTCCAGGGCTTCCCAGATGCACGAACACTCCTGCCGGGTATCGTGCAGGCCCGGAATCAGTTTTTCCTGGGCCAGGCATTCGCCCTTGCAAGTGTCGGCCACGACCACCACATGGATGTCCGGATCGATCTCCCGCTCCCCGTCCCAATAGCTACAAGTCGCACAGACCTTCACTTCGGTCGGCAGGATAATTCTTTCGGTCATTGCGCCCTCGCATAAGTTGCATACAGTAGTTGCGGGTAAGAGTTTACCCTCGCCGGGAAGTTCCATCCAATTTACCGCAGCTTTGCTGGCTATAATGAGACTTTGCCCCTGTTTGCACCAAAAATCATGGATATAAAGCAGTACATGCAGACCGTCGGCCGCCAGGCCCGGGCCGCTTCCCGCCGCCTGGCCCAGGCCACCACCGCCGAGAAGAACACCGCCCTGCTGGCCGTGGCCGCCGCCATCCGCCGGGAGAAGGCCGCCCTCATCGCCGCCAACAAGCTGGACCTGGACGCCGCCCGGGCCAACGGCCTGGAGCCCGCCATGCTGGACCGCCTCACCCTGTCCGAAAAGGGCGTGGACAGCATGGCCGAAGGGGTCGAGCAGGTCGCCAAGCTGCCCGATCCGATCGGCGAGATGACCGACATCAAGTTCCGCCCCACCGGCATCCAGGTGGGCCGCATGCGGGTGCCCCTGGGGGTCATCGGCATCATTTATGAAGCCCGGCCGAACGTCACCGCCGATGCCGCCGCCCTGTGCCTAAAGTCCGGCAACGCCGCCATCCTGCGCGGCGGGTCGGAAGCCATCAACTGCAATCGCGCCATCGCCGCCCTGGTCCAGGAAGGCCTGAAGACTGCCGGCCTGCCGGCGGAGTGCGTCCAGGTCATCGACACCACCGACCGGGCCGCCGTGGGCGAACTGATCACCATGCGGGAATTCGTGGACGTCATCGTCCCCCGGGGTGGCAAGGGCCTGATCGCCCGGCTTCTGGCCGAATCCCGGGTGCCGATGATCCAGCATCTGGACGGCAACTGCCATGTCTACCTGGAAACCGAGGCGGATCCCGCCAAAGCCCTGAAAATTGTCGAAAACGCCAAGACC
>JBLNBI010000170.1:0-5845 GCA_050259815.1 Actinomycetota bacterium
TTTTTCCACGGCGCCTTCTGGCCCATCCAGACCTCGAGGCTTTCCGGCAGCTCGGCGAGCAGCAGGGCATGGCGCCCGGCGAGCCAGCCATGGACCGGCCCGGAACTGCGGCCGTCCAGCACGTCGGAAATGAGGGTTTCGGCGGTGACGTGGTCGTTGATGAGGCCCAGTTCGTTCTGCAGCTGGGTCAGGGCGGCCAGGTAGGCCTTGAGCCGCCGCTGGGGCAGCAGGGCGGCGAAGAACTCCAGGGTGTAGCGCAGTTTCTTGAAGCGGATGCGCATCTGGTGCCGCTCCGCCGCATCCAGGGTGTGGTGCCGCTCGGCCAGCCGGTGCGCCTTCTTGGCATGGCGCTTGAGGCGCTGAATGGCAAACTCGGTGAGGGTGAGATCGGTGGCATCCGGGAGGGCCAGGACGGCGGCGGTGAATTCGGTGAGGAGGCGGGGATATTCGGGCAGCACCAGCAGGGCGGCCACCGCCTGGCGGGCGTTGCGGGCCCGGCGCCGGCCTTCCTTCTCCAGGCGGCGGGCGCCGCGGTCGTCGGGGAAGGCGGCCAGGATGGGGGGCAGGGTCTCCTCTACGAAGACCTCCCAGTTGCGGGCCGCCCCCAGGCTGGCGGCCAGGGCACGCCAGGCCTGGCCGTAGGCCTCGACAAAATCGGGGGGCAGGACGGGGGCGAACAGGCGGATGGCGGAACGCATGCGGCGCAGGGCCACCCGGGCCTGGTGGACGAATTCCGGCTGGCCGGTGCGGAGAATACCTTCCTCATTGCGCTGAAGGTGCTCCAGGCAGCCCAGGGCGATGCTGCGGAAGGCCTCCGTCGGGGTCATTTCCGCCGATAGGGGCGAGGGCTTGGCCTTGAAGGGGGCGGCCGGCTCGTTGCCGAACAGGGCGTAACCCCGCTCCGCCTTGCTGGCGATGCTGGGGTGGAGGTGGAACTGCCCTTGCAATTCCCGGGTGACGGCGAAGAGGTCGGCCACCTCGCCGGAAACCAACTCCAGCTCCAGCTCGCACAGGGGGGAGTGGCGGCCCTGGCTCGCCACCCGGCCCCGGTCCAGGGCCACTTCAATGGTGGAATTGCCGTAGTCGATGGTCCAGGCAGTGCGTCGGAAATCGGTGGTGAAGATGGGCAGCAGGGACGGGGCGGCGTGTTCCAGCTCGGCCCGCAGTTCCGGGGAGTCCACCGGGCCGAAGTCGAAGATGCCCGGGACGGCGGGGTATTCCCACTCGCTGCGCATGGCAAGGCCGCCGCTGGCGGGTTCCGCCGACTTCACGGTGAGCAGCCACTGCCAGCCGATCTTCCTAAAGCGCAGGGCGACCCGTCTCTCCTTGAGGAGCAGTTCCGGGGTGTCGTAGTAGGTGTTGAGGAGCCGGCGGTGCTTGGGCGCCTGGCCGGCGAACAGGGGATGCGCCGCCACGGCGCGGGCTTCCTTGGGGGAGAGCGTCAGCTTGAGCTCGATTTCCGTTGCCATGGGCCGTCGGATAAGGGCGGGAAAGGGCCGATTATCCGTCGGCCCAAGGACATCTGCAAACGGAGCGGGCCCCCTCCTGGCGGCCCGCGGCGCTTAATCCTCGTAGGTGCGCATCCGGTCCAGGTCCGGGATGTGGATCTTGCGGCCTTCCACCACGATCAGCCCCTGCTCGGACAGCTCGTGCAGGATGCGGGAGAAGTGCTCCTGGGTGAGGTTCAGGCGGGAGGCGATGATGCCCTTGTTGGTGGGCAGGGTGACGGTGATGTTCTTGGCGGTTTCGTCGTCCGGGATTTCACGGAGCAGGTAGCCGATGATGCGCTGCTTGCCCGAGTGCATGGAGTAGGACTCCACGTCGGTGATGAGCTGGTGCAGGCGCATGGACATGCCGGCGATCATCTTGCGGCACAGGGTCGGGTCCCGCTCCAGTTCCTCGAAGATCACGTTCTTGGAAATGTGCAGGAGCAGGGAATCCGACAGGGCCTGGGAGAAGACGATGTAAGGCTTCTCCATGAACATCAGGGCCTCGCCGAAGGTCTGTCCCTGGCTGAGGATTTCCACCACCTTCTCGCTGCCCTGGGCGGAGGTGAAGGCCAGCTTGATCTGGCCATAGACGATCAGGTGGAAGCCGTTGCAGGGGTCCCCCTTGTGGAAAAGGATGTCGCCCTTGGCGGCGTGGATTTCCCGGGTGCCCCGGGCGATGCGGCCGATTTCCTCGGGGGCGAGGCCGTTGAAGAGAGGGACGTGGGAAAGCAGGGCCTCGATATTGATGGGATGGTTTCCGGGCATGGTGTGATTTTTGGATAGGCTATCGGCGCATCTTCGCACCACGATGGTGCGTTGGCAATGGCTATTGGCGGGTGAGCTGAGCGTAGAGGAGCGGCAGGCGGCGGGGCAGTTCCTCGGGCTTCCGGATGACCGTGAAACCCGCCGGCCCGAAGATGTAGGGCAGGTAGACGCCGGCCTCCCGGTCGATGGTGACGCAGAAGGGCATGAGCCCCATGCGCCGGGCCTCATGGACGGCCATGCGGGTGTCCTCCACCCCGTAGCGGGAATCGTAGAGGTCCAGGTCGTTGGGTTTGCCGTCGGTGATGATGAGCAAGAGGCGCCGGCCGGCGGGCTGCTCGGCCAGGATGTTGGCCGACTGGCGAATGGCCGCCCCCATGCGGGTGTAGTAGCCGGGCTTCAGGGCCAGGATGCGAGCCCGGGCGGCGGCATCGTACTTGCCGGAAAAATCCTTGAGCAGATGGAAGCGCACGTTCTGGCGCTTGAGGGACGAGAAGCCGTAAATCCCGAAGCGGTCGCCGGTGGCGGACATGGCCTCGGCAAACAGCAGCAGGGAATCCCGGATTACATCCACCACCCGATGGGTGTCGGAAATCCAGGAATCGGTGGACATGGACAGGTCGGCGAGCAGCAGGCAGGCGAGGTCCCGCTCGCATTTGGCCTGGGCCAGGTAGGTGCCCATTTCCGGCGTGTGGCCGCTGGCCCGGTCGCCGTGGTTGCGGACGCAGGCATCCACGTCCAGTTCCGGTCCGTCCGGCTGGGCCTTGAGCCAGCGCCGCTGGGGCGCCAGGGCGGCGAACTGGCCCCGCAGGCGCTTGGCGGTGGCGGCCAGGGCCTCGGGCAGGGGGGCGGTGCCGGCATCCCGGGCCATCATGGGCTGGAGGCGGCAGTAGTCAGGCTGGAGCTGGTTCTTGCGGTAGTCCCACTCGGGCAGGGGAATGCCGGGGCCGACGGGGGCGTCGTCCTCGGCGGCGGAGGGAAGGTCCAGGTCGAATTTCACCTTGGAGGCGCTGGTCTGGCCGTCCCGCATCAGGGAGAGCTGGTCCAGATCCTTGGCGGCGTCCTTGGCGTTGGGGTCCGGGTCGTCGTCGTAGGCCCGGTTCACCCGCACGTACTCGGCCCAGGTGGGCAGGCTCTCGGCCCGGAACATCATGACCAGGGCGTTCTTGTTGTCGGGCTTCTCCACCTGCTCGGCCTTGTAGGCCTCCTTCTCGGCCTCGGTGCTGCCGGTACCCTCGGGGGGCAACTCATCGCCCGGATCGCCGGCCTTGCCGGCCGGGCGGACGGCGGATTCCACCAGCCACAGGAGCACTGGCTGGGGTGGCTTGGATTTCCGGGAGGTCAGGGGCGGCAGGCCGTCCACCGTGCCGGGGTCGGTCAGGGCCCGGCGGATGGCCATTTCCTGGGCGGCCTCGTCGGCCTCCATCTTCGCCGGGTCCAGGCGCTCCGCCAGGTGGGCCTTCACCAGGCGCTCGTAGCGGGGCTTCAGGCCCGGATAGTCCCGCAGGGCGGCGAGGGTCGCCAACTGGTTGCGGACCAGCCAGGGGCGGTGGGGGGCTTCGTCGCTGGCGGCCAGTACGGCCAGCCACAGGTAGAGATCCCGGTTGAGGGCCTTGTCCGGGAAGGCGGCGATTTCCGGGGGCAGGCGCAGGGTCTCCGCATCCCGGCGGGCCAGGGCGGCTTTCTCGCCGCTGCCCGCCACCCGCTGCAGCCAGCCCCGGCGGGCGCCGTGAGATTCGGAGACGGCAGCCGCCACCTTGAGGCCGGGATCGCCCCCGAAGGCCCGGAACAGGATGCCGGCGGTTTTCTCCACCTCGGCGAGCTTCACCGCGGCCTGGGGATAGCTGCCCCCCGCCGCCTTGGTGATCCAGTTGTGCCACAGCTTGCCGACGAACTCTTCCATTACCGTTTTCCTCCGGCGTCCTCATCGGTCCGGGACAGGGCCGAGAAGCGGGCCTCGTTCTGCTTCGCCTCCTCGTCCTTGACCCATTTGAGGAGCGGCCCCTGGGGATTGTCCCGGTTGACCGTGCCGCAGGCCGAAACGCACTGGGCGCACTGGGTACAGGCGAACATCCAGCGCTTCACGTTGCGGGGCTTGAGGCGCATGGGGCAGACGGCGTCGCAGGCGCTGCCGTGGCCGTCCAGGCAGCTGGCACAGTCGGATAGCCGCTCCCGGTCGAAGCCGACCACCATGGCCTTTTTGTTCGCCATCCAGCCGATGCTCTGGAAGATGCCGATGGCGCAGGCGTAGCGGCAGAAGAGGTGGCGGGCGAAGAGGAATTCCAGGGTCAGCACCGTCGTCGCGGCGGCCAGGAAGATCACTTCGTATTTGTAGAGGCTGAAGGTGAAGAGGCCGTGGTACACCTGGAAAGGGGGCATCAGGTAGGTGAGGCCCACCAGGGCCCAGGCAAAGGCGAAGGCCACGGCGGTGGGGACCACCAGCAGCCACCAGCGACGGTCCCGCACAGCCGGGGTGCCGTCCGGCTCCCAGGGGGGCGTCTGCCGCTTGTCCCAGACGGAATGCTTGCCGGAGGCTTTCAGCATGAGCTGGTTGATGGTCTCCACCACGGAAAAATGGGGGCAGAGCCAGCCGCAGTAAAGACGGCCCCATTTCCAGGCCACCAGGACGATGAAGCCGATCAGCCCCAGCACCGGCAGGAAAAGGAACTTGATGATGTTGAAGCCCGCTTCCAGGGAGCTGATCTTGCCGGCCAGGAATTCGTCCCGGCCCAGGTCCCAGATCATGGTCAGGAAATAGGCGTGGTTCTCCACCAGGTCGTAGCGGAAGAGGTCGAAGAGGGGCGTCACCGCGAAGAGGGTGAAGAAGCCCATCTGGGCGAAGAGGCGGTAACGCTGTAATGCAGGTTTTTTCATGTTGCTTTGGGGCCGATGAGCGGATAGCGCCAGGTCTGGCCCGCCATGGCCCGGGAAAGGCCGAACATCCCGAACAACACCAGGGTCGAGTGGATGCAGGTGAAATAGGTGATGACGAGGACCCAGGTCCATTCCCAATCAAGGCCGCCCAGGGCGATGAAGGCGGCCGACAGGGCCACGATCAGGATGCCGCCGTAGAGGCTCACGAAGGTGGTCTGCCTGAGGTGCTGGCGGGCCAGGGGCGGGGCGCTGTCCTTGTGCTTCTGCCACAGCCAGAGGAGGGCCGCGAAGCCGACCCCGGGCGCCACCAGGAGATTGACCAGGTACAGGGACTCGGCGGCGATCGCCAGGCCCTGGCCGGGGGTCTTATCTTCCGAAGGTGGCATTGATGACTTCCATCAGGGCGTCCGCCGTCTCCTCGTCGTCGGTCAGGCTTTCCACCAGGGCGGCGCGGCAGGCGGCAGCCACGTCGAAGCCGGACTTGATGAGGGTGGCGGCGTACACCAGCAGACGGGTGCTGGCCACCTCCTCCAGATCCCGGTCTTTCAGAGCTCGGAAGGACTTGCCGATGCCCACCAGGCGCCGGGCCAGGTCGGCATCGCAGCCGGTCTCGCCGATGAGGATGGACTCCTCCCGCTCGCTGGTCGGGAAATCGAAGCGCATGGAGACGAAGCGCTGGCGGGTGGAGGGCTTGAGGCCCTTCAGGAGGTTCTGGTAGC
>JBLNBI010000171.1:0-6438 GCA_050259815.1 Actinomycetota bacterium
TTCTGGTGGACGGCCAGCGCGTTTCCGGCGGCATCTTCGACTTCGGCCTGGTGTTCTTCCACAACGCCAAGGAGCAGATCGCCCGCGGCGCCGGCCCCTTCTACTACCTGCCCAAGATGGAATCCCACCTGGAAGCCCGCCTGTGGAACGACATCTTCGTGATGGCCCAGGACCACATCGGCCTGCCCCAGGGCACCATCAAGGCCACCGTGCTGGTCGAAACCATCCTCGCCACCTTCGAGATGGAAGAGATCCTGTACGAACTGCGCAACCATAGCGCCGGCCTCAACGCCGGCCGCTGGGACTACATCTTCTCCTGCATCAAGAAGTTCAAGAAGAACAAGGACTTCTGCCTGGCCAACCGGGGCGCCATCACCATGGAAGTGCCCTTCATGCGCTCCTATGCCCTGGCCCTGGTCAAGGCCTGCCACAAGCGCGGCGCCCCCGCCATGGGCGGCATGTCGGCCCTGATCCCCATCAAGAATGACCCGGTGGCCAACGAGAAGGCCCTGGCCGGGATCCGCCACGACAAGGCCCGGGACGCCAACGACGGCTTCGACGGCGGCTGGGTGGCCCACCCGGGCTTGGTGTCCATCGCCCACGAGGAATTCGTGAAGGTGCTGGGCGACCGCCCGAACCAGTGGGAAAAGCAGCGCACCGAGACCTTCACCGCCAAGGACTTCCTCAACTTCCAGCCCGAGCAGCCCATCACCGAAGCCGGCGTGCGCAACAACATCAACGTCGGCATCCACTATCTGGGCGCCTGGCTGGCAGGTAATGGCTGCGTGCCCATCCACAACCTGATGGAGGACGCCGCCACCGCTGAAATCTCCCGCTCCCAGGTGTGGCAGTGGGTGGTGTCCCCGAAGGGCGTGCTGGACGACGGCCGCAAGGTCACCGTGGAAATGGTCCGCGGCATGATCGGCGAGGAACTGGCCAAGGTGAAGGCCACCGTCTCCGCCCAGGGCGAAGACACCGCCACCTACGAGCAGGCCGCGGTGATCTTCGACAAGATGAGCCTCACCCCGGAATACCCGGAATTCCTTACCCTGCCGCTGTACGAGGCCATGGAGTAAGCGAGGCTACGGAGCCAGACCACGACAAGTTGCGTCACCTCCAACAGAGAAGGAACGCCGGGGAAACCCGGCGTTTTTTTTGTTCCTCCGCGGCGCCGATACTCCCGTCTTGCCGGGACAAGTCCATAATTGAAAGTTTCCCGGACCCGCCATTGCCCTCCCCATGACGCAACCCGTCGCAGCCCAAATCAAGGCCGTCGTCTTCGACGCCTATGCCACCCTGTTCGACGTGTATTGCATGGAATCCCTGGCGGAAGAATTCTTCCCCGGCCAAGGCAAGGCCCTGACCGCCCTCTGGCGGCAGAAACAGGTGGAATACACCCGCATCCGCAGCCTGTGCGGGCAATTCATTCCCTTCTGGGACGTGACCGACGACGCCCTGGTGTACGCCGCCCAGTTCCTTCGCCTGGACATGAGCGACGACCAGCATCACCGCCTCATGAACCAGTACGCCTGCCTGCACCCGTTCCCCGAAGTGCTGGCCGCCCTGGAGGCGGTCAAGGCCATGGGCCTGCCCCGGGTCATCCTCTCCAACGGCACCTATCCCCTGCTCAATATCGCGGTCAAGTACAACGCCATGGAGAGCCTGTTCGACACCATTCTCTCCGCCGACCAGGTACGCCGCTTCAAGACCGCTCCCGAGCTGTACCAACTGGCGGTGGACACCCTGGGACTGCCGCCCCGGGAAATCCTTTTCGTTTCCGGCAACTGCTGGGATGCCTGCGCCGCCACCTGGTTCGGCTTCACTACCTTCTGGATCAACCGCAACGACCACCCTCTGGAAAGGTTGGGAGTATCCCCCACAGCCACGGGAAGCAGCATGACGGACATGGTCGCCTATCTGCGCAATCCGGCCATCTAGCGCGCTATCCAATCCGGTTGTTCCGTGAGCTGGATCAAAGGCTCTTCTCCTGATCGCGGGCATACTTTGTGCAACGCAACAAATGTTATCGACAATTGTTGCCACCACGGCGGGAGAACAGCATGGATACCTGGACCAAATGGACGGAGTTCCTCTCTTGCGGGCTTTTCGTACTCCCGCCTTTTCTCGGCTTCGGGCTCGACAGTTTCGAGGTTTTCGCCGTCACCCTGGGGATCATGCAAATCCTGCTGATCATGGTGACCATCGCGTCCCCCACCGTTCCCGCGCCGGAAAAGGAGCGGGAACGGGCCAGGCACCGTCGCCCTTGAGCGACTGCCGCAAGCACCATCCTGGCGCCGGAGCACCAGCCCAGTGCATCCGGCCCGCCTGACCTGCAAGCAGAATTCAATACAATTCGTAGAAAATAAACTGACGAATTAGGCTATTTCCTTAGCCTTTAGGGTGAAATAAACTGGACTTTTCTTGACCCGGGATCGTCCGTGATTGCTGCCATCACCCAGCTGCTGCTGTTTCAACTGACCGGCGAGGTCATCGCCCATGGCTTCGGCTTGCCCATTCCCGGCCCGGTGATCGGCATGGCGCTGTTCTTCATCTACCTGGTCCTGCGACAGGGCCCCAGCACCGAGACCCAGCACACCGCCCAAGGGCTCCTCCAGCATCTTTCCCTGCTCTTCGTGCCGGCCGGCACGGGCGTCATGCTCCACCTGCACCGCCTCCAGGACGAGTGGCTGCCCATCCTCGTTTCCCTCCTGGTCAGCACCACCGCCACCCTGGCCGTCACCGCCCTGGTTATGAAGGCCCTCGACCGCCGTGCTACCGCTCCCCGCTAAGCCATGACGCCCCAACTCACCGAAATCTGGGTCTACCTGGCCACCTCGCCGCTGTTGGGCCTTACCGTCACCCTGCTCGCCTACCAGGGCGCCTGGTGGCTCTATAAGCGCGCCGGCTTCCATCCCCTCGCCAACCCGGTGCTGATGGCCATCGCCATCCTGGTCGGCCTGCTGGCCCTGACCGGTACCTCCTACCGCACCTATTTCGATGGCGCCCAGTTCGTCCACTTCCTCCTGGGGCCCGCCACCGTCGCCCTGGCCGTTCCCCTCTACGCCCAGTTCAAGCGGGTCAGGGCCATGCTGTTGCCGGTGGCCGCCGCCCTCCTGGCCGGATCACTCACCGCCATCCTGTCGGCGGTGACGGTGGGGAAGCTCTTCGGCGCCAGCCTGCCCACCCTGCTGTCCCTGGCCCCGAAGTCGGTGACAACCCCCATCGCCATGGGGGTCGCCGAAGGCATCGGCGGGATTCCCTCCCTGACGGCTGTGCTGGTGATCATTACGGGCATCCTCGGCGCCGTGGGGGCCCGTTACCTGTTCGACGCCATGAAATACAAGGACCCGGCCGTCCGCGGCTTCGCCATCGGCGTGGCATCCCATGGCATCGGCACCGCCCGGGCCTTCCAGGAGAGCGAGCAGTCCGGCGCCTTTGCGGCGCTCGCAATGGGGTTGAATGGCTTGCTGACCGCCCTGCTGCTGCCGGTACTGCTGCCCTGGCTGAGAAGTTGGCTAGCCTGAGCCTGCGAATCGACAAATATCGAGTCGACAGGCCTCGTGTTGCGCCCTTGGCGGCTACAGTTGCCAACAGGATCCGGGCCAGTTTCCTCCCGACACCCGGCAGTGCATAATGCGGCAGTTCTCCAAAGCCCACGCCGCCACTGCCGAGATGAATCTCAACAACAAGGTCACCCTGCTGTTCTCAGCCATCGCCGCCCTGCTGCTGGCGGTCCTGATCGCCATCAGCCTCTACGCCTTCCGGAGCTTCTCCATCGCTTCGGCCACCGAGCATCTCCTCACTTCGGCGGAAATCGTGCGGGTCCACCTGACCGAGTCCATGATCAACGGCGTCATCGACAAGCGGGAGCGCTTCCTACAGCGGCTCACCGAGGTCCACGGACTGCGCTCGGCCCGGGTGGTGCGTTCCCCCGAAGTCAGCAAGCAGTTCGGCGAGGGGCTCAATCTGGAGACCGCCGCCGACGATATCGAGCGTGCGGTCCTGGCGGAAGGCAAGCCCCGCTTCGAGCTGGTTACCGACAAGGGTGAATCCATCTACCGCGGCACCATTCCCTACATCGCCACCGTTAGCGGCAATCCCAACTGCCTCCAGTGCCACCAGGTGAAGGAGGGCACTGTGCTGGGTGCCGTAACCATGACCCTGTCCATCGACGACCTGAAGCAGAAGGCCCTGTGGACCGTGGCCGGCATTGCCATCGCCGTGACCATCTTCTCGGGCCTCCTCATCCTCCTCGCCCGCCGCCTGCTGCGCCCCGTTTCCGACACTGCCCACGCCGTCGAAGAAGCCGTGCACCGGGCCCTGGAAGGAGATTTCAAGGCCCACGTCCAGCAACAGACCCACGACGAGATCGGCCAGATCGCCAACGACATGAACCGGCTGCTGGGCTTCCTGGACGACGGCCTCAACCGCATCGGCACCAATGTGGCCCGCCTGACCCAGCGCACGCCGGCGCCGGACGAGAATCTCCTCACCGCCACCATCGACATGGTGGACAGCCTGACCCGGGCGGCCCACTTCAAGCAGGCCATCGAGGAAGACGAAACCAAGGTGGAGATCTACCAGCGTATCGCCGTCAATCTGGAGAACGAGTTCAAGATCAAGGAATACTCCCTCTACGAGGTCGGCAACGGCACCAACAACATCCGGCCCGTCATTGTGGACGGCACTCTCTCCGCCGACTGCCGCTGGTGCGATCCCCAGGTGCTCGCCCGCCCCGAGGCCTGCCGGGCCCGCCGCACCGGCCACACCACCGACGGCGTGCACAGCCCCGGCATCTGCTACGCTTTCCAGCCCCCGGTGGACGGCACCGAATGGCGCCATATCTGCCTGCCGGTCATCCAGTCCGGCACCGTCGGCAGCGTTGTCCAGCTCATCGCCAAGGAAGAAGAGTCCGCCCATCTTTCCAAGGTCCTGCCCTACGTCAAGGTCTATCTGCGGGAAGCCTCCCCGGTACTGGAAACCAAGCGCCTGATGGAAACCCTGAAGGAAGCCAATCTCCACGACCCGATGACCGGCCTCTCCAACCGCCGCTTCCTGGAAGAGTTCATGGCCACCCTGCTGGCCAGCGCCCAGCGCCGGCAAATCCACCTGGCCGTGCTGATGCTGGACCTGGACTACTTCAAGATGGTGAATGACACCTACGGCCACGATGCCGGCGATACCGTCCTCAAGGCGGTGGCCAAGGTCTTCAAGCAGAGCGTCCGTGCCTCCGACCTGGTGATCCGCTACGGCGGCGAGGAATTCCTCATCATCCTTCAGGATGCCGAGGGCGATGCCGCGGAACGGGTGGCTGAAAACATCCGCGTCGCCGTCGAGAACCTCAAGATCCAGGTGGCCGGCACGGTGCTCAACAAGACCATTTCCATCGGCATTTCCGACTTCCCCACCGACAGCGATACCTTCTGGCAGGCGGTCAAGTTCGCCGACGTCGCCCTGTACCAGGCCAAGGAAACCGGCCGCAACAAGGTCGTACGCTTCCGCCAGGACATGTGGCACGACAAGAAGGAATACTGATCCCGTCCAAGCCCCGCCGTTAAGGGTTTTCTCCAATGGCCGGGGCGGCGCGCTCAGCCAAAAATGGGGGCATGCTTTTCCCCACGCCTCCTCCCCACCCCAGGCAGGCCTGGCTGTGGTTCGCCCCCTATGTGGCCATCGGTTTCTTCGCCCTGGCCATGCTCGTCACCACCGCCATCCTGCAATGGCGGGAACAGGACACCGCCCGCTCCGCCCTTGAGGGGGACATGCACTGGGCCGAACGCACCATCGAGGCGCGCCTGCACGGCCACCAGGATTTCCTCGCCGAACTGGCTCGGGACCAGGAATACCGCCACCTGGAATACGAGTCTTTCCAGGTCCGGGCCAGCCGCTATGTCGAGGAAAACCCGGACATCGTCGCCATCGCCTGGGTCAACACCGACGGCAAGGTGGAATGGGTAGCGCCCTACGAGTCCACCGCCACCTTTGTCGGCGACCAGTTGGGCGGCATCCGGCTGAGCACGCTCATGGATGCCCTGAGGTCCCGGCGCGCCACCTTCACGCCGGTCTATCCGGACGGCACCGAGCGCCATGTCGGCCTGATCGTCCCGGTCCAGCGGGCGCGGAGCGACCTGGGCGCCTTCGTCGCCTTCCATTCCGTGGATACCCTCCTGCGGGTCGCCCTGCCGGCCTGGTTCAACACCAAGTACAGCCTGACCCTGACCGATGCCGACTCCCGGGAGCTGTTGAGCAATACCTCGGTGAAGCCGACGGACCGCAAGATTTCCGGCGCCATCAACATCGATCTCCTGAACAACCGCCTGGGCCTCCAGATCGTCGCCTACCGCACTGGCGGCGCCTGGCTGCCCTACGCCCCGGCCGCCATCATCGTCCTCCTCACCCTGCTGGTGGCCGGCACCCTCATCCAGCTGCGCCGGCACG
>JBLNBI010000172.1:0-10150 GCA_050259815.1 Actinomycetota bacterium
AAATATTCGCTGAAGGCTTCACCAACCTCCGGATGCCGCTGCCCGAATACCACCATAGCCTGGAGGTAGCCGAGCTTGGAACCGCAATCGTACCGTGTACCGTCGTAGCGATAGGCCAGCACCTGCTCTTCGTTGAGCAGCGATGCGATGCCGTCGGTGAGCTGGATTTCGCCGCCGGACCCCGCCTGGATATTCTCCAGATGGTGGAAGATGCGCGGCGTCAGGATGTAGCGCCCCACCACCCCGAGGGTGGACGGCGCCTCTTCGGGCTTGGGCTTCTCGACGATGGCGTGGACCTGCTCCACCCGCTCCGCCACCGGCCGGGCATCCACAATGCCGTAACTCTTGGTGTCGGCCAGGGGGACGTCCTGGACCCCCAGCACGGAACAGCGGTAATAGTCATAGGCATCCACCATCTGCTTCAGGACCGGCGGCTCGCCGTCCAGGAGGTCGTCGGCCAGGATGACGGCGAAGGGCTCGTCACCGATCACCGGCTTGGCGCACAGCACCGCGTGGCCCAGGCCGAGGGCTTCCGCCTGGCGGATGTAGATGCAGTTGATGTTTTTCGGCAGGAGATTCTGGGTGAATTCCAGCATCTCCGTCTTGCCCCGGCGCTCCAGCTCGTTTTCCAGCTCGTAGGCCTTGTCGAAGTGGTCCTCGATGGCCCGCTTTGAGCGGCCGGTGACGAAGATCATGTCGGTGATGCCGGCGGCCACGGCCTCTTCCACCGCATACTGGATCAAGGGCTTGTCCACCACCGGCAGCATCTCCTTGGGGCTGGCCTTGGTGGCCGGCAGGAAGCGGGTACCCAATCCCGCCACCGGAAAAACTGCTTTGCGTACTTGCGTCATTTCTTAGCCTTTCTTATCGAGCATTTTCAGCAATTCTGCCTCGTCGATCACGGGGCGCCCCAGGGCCAGGGCGGTCTCCAGCTTCGAGCCCGCCTCCTCGCCGGCCACCACGAAATCGGTCTTCTTGGATACCGAACCGGCCACTTTCCCGCCCGCCGCCTCGATAAGGCTCTTGGCCTCGTCGCGCTTCAGGGTCGGCAAGGTGCCGGTGATGACCAGCGTCTTGCCGGCCAAGGGCTTGGGCCCGTCATTGGCGGGAGCCGCCTCCGGCCAATGGACGCCGGCATCACGCAGTCCTTGGATGATTTCCCGGTTATGGGGTTCGGCGAAAAACGCCCCCACGCTGGCGGCCACCACCGGCCCCACATCGGGAACCTCCTGCAGCCCCGCCTCGTCCGCGGCCATGAGGGCTTCCAGGGTGCCGAAGTGCTTGGCCAAATCCCGGGCGGTAGCCTCCCCGACATTGCGGATGCCCAGGGCGAAGATGAAGCGCCCCAGGGCGGTCTCTCGACTTCTGGCGATAGCGGCGCAGAGGTTCTCCGCGGATTTCTTGCCCATGCGCTCCAGGCCGGCCAGGGTTTCCTCCGAAAGCTTGTAGAGGTCCGCCGGCGAATGGACCAGGCCGCAATCCACCAGCTGGTCCACCAGCTTGTCCCCCAAGCCTTCGATGTCCATGGCCCGGCGGCCGGCGAAGTGGAGAAGCGCCTGCTTGCGCTGGGCGGGGCAATAAAGACCGCCGGAACAGCGGGCCACCGCCTCGTCGGGCAACCGCTCCACCGCCGACCCGCACACCGGGCAGACGGGATAGTGGCGGCGCAATTCCCAGGCCTCATGAACCGGCGTCACCAGATCCTGCATGGGGCGCTTGTCCATCACCACGGCGACGACCTCGGGGATCACGTCCCCCGCCCGGCGCACGATGACGGTGTCGCCGACCCGCACATCCTTGCGGCGGACCTCGTCCTCGTTGTGGAGGGTGGCGTTGGTGACCGTCACGCCGCCCACGAAGACCGGCTTCAGCCGGGCCACGGGGGTCAACGCCCCGGTGCGGCCCACCTGGACCTCGATGGAGAGGACTTCGGTGGTCGCCTCCTCGGCCGGGAATTTGTGGGCGATGGCGAAGCGCGGCGCCCGGGAGACGAAGCCCAGACGGTCCTGGGCGGAAAGGCGATTGACCTTGTACACCACCCCGTCGATGTCGTAGGGCAGCGCCGGGCGCTTCTGCCCTATCTCGGCAAAATACTCCAGCAGCCCGGCAGTCCCCTCCACCACCCGCCGCTCGGGCGCCACCGGGAAACCAAAAGCCGCCAGGCGATCCATCAGCTGGGCATGGGTAGTCGCGGCAAGGGCCTCGTACCCCGCCCCGATGCCGTAGGCGAAGAAGGACAGGGGCCGGCTGGCGGTGATACGGGAATCCAGCTGGCGGAGGCTGCCCGCCGCCGCATTGCGGGGATTGACGAATTCCTTCTCGCCCTTCTCCCGCTGGCGGGCGTTGATCTTGTCGAAATCCTTGCGGAACAGCAGCACCTCGCCCCGCACCTCGAAGACATCCGGCCAGCCGCTGCCCGAGAGCCGCAACGGAATGCTGCGGATGGTACGCAGGTTGGGGGTGACATCCTCGCCGGAAACCCCGTCGCCCCGGGTGGCGCCCCGCACGAAGACGCCGTTTTCATAAGTCAGGTTGATGGCCAGGCCATCGAACTTGGGCTCCACGGCATATTCAACCGCCCCTGCCCCTTCCGATAATTCCAGCCCGCCGCGAACCCGCTGGTCGAAGGCTTCCACCTCCTCCGCCGAAAAGGCGTTGTTGAGGGACAGCATGGGCACCCGGTGGGTGACCGAGGGAAATTCCTTCTGGGGAGGAGCGCCGACCCGCTGGGTCGGGGAATCCGCCGTCAGCAGCTCCGGATAAGCTGCTTCCAGGTCCTGGAGTTCCCGGAAGAGCTTGTCGAACTCGGCATCCGGGATGCTCGGCGCATCCTGGACGTAATAGGCGTAGTTGTGCCGCTCGATTTCGCCCCGCAGGAAGGCGGCGCGCTCGGCGGCGGCAGCGGGCACCGTCATCGGTCAGGAAAAGAGGCGCAGGGCCAGGGGGCCGCCCGCCGGAATGCCGAACTGGGCCATGGTTACCTGGGGTTTCACCACGAATTCCCGCTTGATGTGGTCGAGTTGGGCGTCGTTCAGGGGATGGCGATTGTCGTCCACCAGGGTGCCCTGGAGGGTTTCTCCGAAGCGCTTGGCCAGTTCGACCATCTGGCTGAACACCCGGTCGGCGTGATCGACCCGGGGGACGTCCAGCAGGAAGGTCAGGCCGTGGGTGGACAGGGTCTTGATGCTGTCCGGCGAGAACTGGGTGCTCTCCAGGTTCTGGAGGCGGAATTGCACGCGGCCATCGTCGTCATAGCGGGTGAACAGGCCGTCTACACCCAGGACCATGCCGGCGGCTTCGGCCAGGGCACGAAGCTTGGTGCCCGAGAAGGGGGTGCCCCGGCTCACCAGGTTCACGCCGATTTCCAGGTCCACGTCGGCGGAGAAGCGATCCAGGTCCATGGCCTGATCCAGAACCGATTGGCTGGAAGGCATGTCGGCCACAGCCAGTAGCTCGTCGGCCAGTTCCTGCATGGCGGCGATGAAGACGGTAAGCTCGGCTTCCGACAGGGGGCCGCGCCGGCTGGCCATCTGCAGGCCGATGCGCAGGCGCCGGTAGGGCATGGGGGTATCCGGAGCGATGGTCTCCCAGGTGCGGCTGCGGTCGTTGAAACCCACCCAAACCACCGGCTTGGTAAGACGCTGGAGGGCGTCCCGCTGGGAGTGGAGAATCTGGGTGGCGGGCACCGCATCCACCAGTTCCATGGCTACGATGAAATCCAGACGCGGATCGAGGAGCTTGGCCGGCACATCCGGCACCGGCACTTCCTCCTCAGCCTCGTATTCTTCCTCCGGTTCAGGCTCGGCGGCCAGCACCGGCACTTCAGCCTCCGGCTCGAACTCGGGTTCGGGCTCGGGAGTACCGGCCAGGACGGGTTCCCGCCGCTCAGCCTGGATTTCCGGTTCCAGCGAGAAGCGCGGCTCTTCCCGGCGGGGCGCCTCGCCGCCCAGGAGAACGTCGTCATGGTCGGATTTCAGGACCTGTTCCGCCACCTTGCGGTGGGCCCGTTCCTGCCATTTGTTGTATGCGAAGACGCCGGCAACCGCCGCTGCGCCCAGCCCGATCAATCCGTATTGAAGTTCGGTCATTACGCCGCTTCCCTCATTTTGAGTGCTTCTTGGATGTCGACCTCGACCACCCGGGACACGCCCGATTCCTGCATGGTCACGCCAACCAGTTGCTCCGCCATTTCCATGGCGATCTTATTGTGGCTGATAAACAAAAACTGCGTCTGCCCGGACATTTTCTTCACCATGCCGCAGAAACGCTCGGTATTGGTGTCGTCCAGGGGCGCATCCACCTCATCCAGCAGGCAGAAGGGCGCCGGGTTGAGCTGGAACATGGAGAAGACCAGGGCGATGGCCGTAAGCGCCTTCTCGCCGCCGGAAAGGAGGTGAATGGTGGAATTCTTCTTGCCCGGCGGCTGGGCGATGACCTGGACGCCGGAGTCCAGGATCTCGTCGCCGGTCATCACCAGCTCGGCCCGACCGCCCCCGAACAGCTCCGGGAAGAGCTGGCCGAAATGGCCGTTCACCGTGTCGAAGGTGGATTGGAGCAGTTCCCGGGTTTCCCGGTCGATGCGCCGGATGGCGCTTTCCAGGATTTCCATGGCCTCGGTCAGGTCCGCCGCCTGGGCATCCAGGTAGCCCTTACGCTCCGTGGCCGACTCCAGCTCCTGGAGGGCGGCCAGGTTCACCGGCCCCAGGTCGGCGATGGCATTGGACAGCCGGGTGATTTCCCCTTGCAGGGCCGAAGGCCGGGCATTGCCCAGCTCAGGCAGCAGGGCTGCTTCGTCGGCGCCTGCCTCGGCCAGTTGGGAGGCAAGTTGCTCGGCATTCAAGGCCGCCGCCTGCTCCTTGAGCTTCAGGTCGCCGATTCGGGTGCGCAGGGGCTCCAGGCCCTGTTCGATGCGCAGGCGCTGCTCTTCCAGGCCACGGAGGGCGTTGGTGGCGGCTTCCAGGGCGTCCCGGCTGGCCGCCAGGGCTTTTTCCTTTTCCTGCCGGGCAATCAGAGCGTCCTGCAACTGCTCTTCCAGGATATCGGGCGGCTGGGCCTCCGCCTGCTCCTGGCATTGGCCCCGATCCTTCTCGATGCGCATCAGTTCCCGCTGGGCGGTGGCCTGCTGGGCAAAGATGTCCTGGAGCTTGCTCTGGCACTCCCGCAGGGAAAACTGGGCTTCCCGCAGGGCACGGTCCAGGTCGGCGTGGCGCTCCCGCTCGGTGCGCACGGCCCGCTCAGTCTCTTCCAGCCGTCCCCTGGCGCCGGCCACCAGCACCTGGATGCGGGACAACCCTTCCCGGACCTCGGCGATCTTCTCGTCCGCCGCCATCTCCCGTTCCCGCTCTCCCTCCTCTTCCGCCGCCAGGTCGGTGAGCTGTTCCTTGAGGCGATCCTTCTGGTCGCGGAAAGTCGCCATGGCCTGGGAGAGCTTCAGGGTTTCCATCTGCAGGGCATGGACCCGCTGCTGGCGGTCGGCCACGTAGCGGCGGGCTTCCTGGAGGGCTTCCTGCTTGTCTTCCAGCTCGTTTTCGATCTGGATGATGCGTTCCTGGGCGGCGGCGAGGCGGGCTTCCCCGCCGGCGATGCCTTCGCTCAGGGCTTCGATTTCCCGCTGCCGCTCCAGGAGGCCATGCTCCGCCTTGTCCGGCGCGAAGAAGGTAACGCTGGCGCGGCTGACCACATCGCCGCCGGGAGTGACCAGGACGGTACCCGGGGCTAGTTCGGTGCGGCGCTGCAGGGCTTCTTCCAGGGAGGCGGCGGTGAAGACGCCGGCCAGCCAGTCGGCCAGCACCGTGGAAAGGTTGGCGTCGTCGCAACGGACCCGGTCCAGCAGACGGTTCTGGCTGGCAGCACTGACTGCGGCCTCGGCCGGGATCAGCACCGTAAGCTTGGCGTCGGGGCGGTCGTGGAGCCAGTCGGCAAGCCGGGAGGTATCGTCGCAGGCAATGGCATTGAGGTGCTCCCGGAGCACCGCTTCCACCGCCTCTTCCCAGCCGTGCTCGACATGGATGCGCTTCCACAGGGGCTGGGCGCCTTCCAGGCCGTGGCGGCGCAGCCATTCGGGCAGCTTGCCGCCCTGCTGGGTACGGACCTGCATCTGTTCCAGGGCGGCCAGGCGGGCCTCGCCGGCCGCCAGTTCCTTGCCGGCCTGCTGCACTTCCGTCTGGGCGGCCTTGCGAGCAGCTTCCAGCTGGGGCACCTCCTGCTGGAGATCGGTGAGATTTTCCTGGTCGGCGGCCAGCTCTTCCCGCAGGAAGGAAAGTTCGTCTTCCTTTTCCACCAGGGTGTCGTTATCCGGCTCCTGGAGGACGGAAAGCTCTTCCCGCACCTTCTCCCGGCGCTGGACCAGGGCCTGGATGGTTCGCTGGGCGTGGGCCTTGTTGTTCAGCTCCACCTGGAGACGCTGCTCGGCATTGGCGGTGCGGGCCTTTAGGCGGTTGAGTTCCTCTTCCGCCTGGGCGTGGGTTTCCTCCACCTGGGGCGCGATGTTCATCTGCATTTCGAGCCGCTCTTCGGCCTGCTCGACCCGCACCTGGGTGGCTTCCTGGGATTCCTCCCAACGCTCCCGCTCGGTAGCCAGGTTGTCCGCCGTCTGGCGCCAATGAGCGTACTCGCCCTCCAACTGGGCCAGGCGGGATTCCAGTTGGCGCTGGGAGTCCCGGCGGTGGCGGATTTCCGCTTCGAGGCGGGCAACCTCCGCATTGGCGGCATACATATCGCTCTGGGCCTGGTGGAGGGCGTCGCCGGCGGCGAAATGGCCTTCCCGGGTTTCCTCCAGCCGGACTTCCAGTTCCCGCAGGGCGGCGCTCTGGGCTTCCAGCTCGGTGGTAGCCCGTTCCACCTCCAGCCCGACCCGCTGGCGCTCCGCCGCCGCTTCGTTCTTCCTCAGGAGCCAGAGAATCTGTTGCTTCTTGGTGAGCTGGTCGTTGAGGGCGTGGTACTGGCGGGCCACCTCGGCCTGGACTTCCAGGCGCTCCATCTGGCTGGCCAGCTCCACCCGGATGTCCTCGACCCGGGCCAGGTTGTCCCGGGTGTCCTCCAGGCGGCCTTCCGTTTCCTTGCGGCGCTCCTTGTAGCGGGAAACGCCCGCCGCCTCTTCCAGGAAGACCCGCAGGTCGTCGGGCTTGGCCTCGATGATACGGGAGATCATGCCCTGGCCGATGATGGCGTAGGCCCGCGGCCCCAGGCCGGTGCCCAGGAAGAGATCGGTAATGTCCTTGCGGCGGACCTTGATGTTGTTGATGAAGTAGTCCGACTGGCCGTTCCGGGTCAGTACCCGCTTCACCGACAATTCCGCGTACTGGGACCACTGGCCCATGGCCCGCCCCAGAGAATTGTCGAAAATAAGTTCGACCGAGGCCCGGGACACGGGCTTCCGGCCCGTAGTGCCGTTGAAAATGACGTCCTGCATGGACTCGCCCCGCAGCTCCGAGGCCTTTGATTCGCCCAGCACCCAGCGCACCGCGTCCATGATGTTGGACTTGCCGCAGCCATTGGGGCCGACGACGCCCACCAGTTGCCCGGGCAAGGCAACCGAAGTGGGATCGACGAAGGATTTGAAGCCGGCGAGCTTGAGCTTGGTTAGACGCATCGGAAACAGGGTTGTACGGCCGTCCGGCCGGCTTTTCCAGCGCGGCCTTGCGGGGGGCCGTATAATAGCATTTGAGCCATTCAATCAAGATATCACCGCATGACCACCCAGCCTTCCAAAGAACTCGAGACCTTCCCCAACCCGGCCGCCGACCGTGATTTCCACATTCACATGCAGATTCCGGAATTCACCTGCCTGTGTCCCAAGACCGGCCAGCCGGACTTCGCCACCCTGACCCTGGACTACATCCCGGACCAGCTCTGCGTCGAACTGAAGAGCCTCAAGCTCTACATGTGGTCCTTCCGGGACGAAGGCTGTTTCCACGAAGCGGTGACCAACCGCATCCTGGATGACCTGGTCGCCGCCACCCACCCCCGATTCATGCGCCTTACCGCCCGTTTTTACGTGCGGGGCGGTATTTTCACCAATGTGGTGGCCGAGCATCGTAAACCCGGCTGGAACCCTGCCCCCCGGGTCGACCTGACCCAGTTCGAGACTAATTCGAATACCCGGGGCTAGAATGGGTTTGGCGACCTAGCCCATCCGACGGAGGAACCCATGGCCTTGCCGGCTCCTGCTCCAAGATTCACCGCCGAAGACTACCTGGTCTGGGAGGCGGGGCAATCCGAAAAGCACGAATTCGTAGCCGGCGAGGTCTTCGCCATGGGAGGCGCCAGCCGCACCCACGTCACGGTCGCCCTGAACATCGCCGGTGCCCTGGCCGACAAGCTGGAAGGCTCTCCCTGCCGCACCTTCATGTCCGACATGAAGCTCCAGGTCCAGGCGGCCACCGCGTACTTCTATCCGGACGTGATGGTCACCTGCAACGAGGTGGACCGGCGGGCCGATCAGTTCGTCACCGCCCCCATCCTCATTATCGAAGTCCTGTCGGACGCCTCCGCCGGCTACGACCGGGGAGACAAGTTCGCCGCCTACCGGCGCCTGCCCAGCCTGGAGCAGTACGTCCTGGTTGATCCGGAGCAGCGGCGGGTGGAGAGCTACACCCGCACCGCCGAGCGGCAATGGCTGCTCCAGGACGTCGCCCCGGAAACCCCCCTGGTCATCCCCGGCCTGGAATTCAGCCTGCCCTGGGCGCGGGTCTTCCGGAACCTGGACTAGGCCCATGGACGAGATATTCCTCCAGCGCGCCATCGACCTGGCCCTCGCCAACGTTGCCCGATGCGACGGCGGCCCCTTCGGCGCCGTCATCGTCCGGAACGGGGAAATCATCGCCGAAGGGTGGAACCGGGTGATCGCCACCAACGATCCCACGGCCCATGCCGAGATCGTCGCCATCCGGGCCGCCTGTTCCCGGCTGGAGCGCTTCCACCTGGCCGACTGCGTCCTCTACGCCTCCAGTGAGCCCTGCCCCATGTGCCTCTCGGCCGCCTATTGGGCGCGGGTCCAGCGCATCGTCTTCGCCAACACCCGGGACCAGGCCGCCGCCATCGGCTTTTCCGACGACGAACTCTACGACGAGCTGTGCCGGCCCCACGAGGCACGTAGCGTCCCGACCCTACATCTGCCTCTGCCAGGGGCGGCCGAACCGTTATGCCTCTGGAAGGCGAATCCCTGCCGAACCGTCTACTGACGGCAACTCACGCTTTCCAGCAGAAATAGGACCCAGGCCGGGCCGCGCCTTACCTTGACAGAATCCAAGCGGTTCTGGGCCGCCCATTTTCGGATTCCAGTTGGCGAAGGTAGGCCTTGTCCCTTGCCAATTGCCGTTCGGCCTCATGCTGCTGCTGTCGCTCGGCCAAGACGCGTTTCTGGGCTTCCCTCTGCTCGTCTCTCTTGGCCTGCTGCTCGGCATACTGGAGGTTGCGTGACACCTGATTGCCATAGGCGATATCGCGCTCCCGATTGAATCGCTCTATCGCCTCGTTGCGAAAGCGCTGGCGCTCAGCGTCGTCGGCAGCCAGTGCTTCTTCCCTCTGCTTCTTCAAGGCCAATTCCGCAGCCTTCGCCTCTGCGGCGATGCGCTCCCGCTCCAAGCGAGCTGCTTCCTGTTCGGCTTGATATTTCTTGTATAACGATCCGCTGATGGCAATTACGGCGACCAGGGCCAACAAGACAAGAAATGATCTAGGCCGGGCGGCGGGCATGGCCGGTTCCGCGGCCCGGACGGCCAGTTTGTCGTCATAGCGCCGCCGCCGTTCCGGGTCGGAAAGCGTGCCGTACGCTTCCCGCAGGGCAATCAACAGGTTGGTTGCATCTTCGTTTCCGGCCCCCACGTTCTCCGCATGTTTTGCATACAGCCGCCGATAGGCGGCAGCGATTGTTTCGTGGCTTGCCGACTGGCTTACTTCCAGCAGGTCGTAAAAGGTATTGGCCATTATCTTGTCGCCTTTGGTTGGTTTGCCGCGGCGGTATCCTTGGGCGGTCGTTGGAACAGGCTCATCGCTGAAGAGTCACCACCGTGCGGGGAATGTAACGATCGCGGGCGGCTTGGTATTCGAGCTCCGACAGTTGCCGACGATTTGCCGAATTTACCGCTTCCGCCTGTCGCTGCCGCTCACGACTGACCTTGTCGGCCTGATCGTCCACCCTCGCAGCACC
>JBLNBI010000173.1:0-6573 GCA_050259815.1 Actinomycetota bacterium
GACAGCAGCGAAACCGCCCCCCGCCAGCAATTGCTCGCAGCACCAGGTGGCCTGTTCCCTGGCTTCCACCACCAGCAGCCGCCCCAGGTCGATGCCGGCGGCCTGCCAGGCCGGGGCATGGGGAAGGAAGGGTGGTGCCACCAGGGCGATCCAGCCCCCGGCCTTGGATAGGCTGGCCAGGGCGGGCTGGAGCAGGAAAAGCTCCCCGATGCCGCTTTTTTCCATGAGGAATTCGGTCAGCTCTCCCTGGGGCCAGCCGCCGCCCGGCAGCTCGGCATCCAGTTCCGGGTAGCCGCTGGGAATGCCCTCCCGGGACAGGCGGGCCAGGGCGTCGCCGCGCCAGATGTCGCCCCTGGCCAGGATATCTGGCAGATTCGCGACCAGGTTGGCGGCCCGGCTCATGGGAAGCTGGTCATGGTGCCGCGGATGAGGCCGACGGCGATGCCCTCGATGGCGAAGTCGATCCGCTCAGGATCCACGACGATGGGTTTGAAATCGGGATTTTCGGCGATCAGCTCGACGTAGCCGTTGCGGCGCTTGAGGCGCTTGACGGTCACGTCGTCGGCCAGGCGGGCGACCACGATCTGGCCGTCCCGGGCCTGCTGGGTGCGGTGGACCGCCAGGAGGTCGCCGTCGAAGATGCCGGCGTCGATCATGGACAAGCCCCGGACCTTGAGGAGGAAGTCGGCCCGGGGGGAAAAGAGATGGGCATCCAGGGCGTAGCGGCCCTGGACGTTTTCAACGGCCAGGATGGGGGAGCCGGCGGCGACCGTGCCGATGAGGGGCAGGCCCAGCTGTTCCACCAGGCGGATGCCCCGGGCCGAGCCCGGCTCCAGGACGATGGCGCCTTTCTTGGCCAGGGCCTTGAGATGATCCTCGGCGGCGTTGGGGGAAGCGAAGCCGAAGGCCTTGGAGATTTCCACCCGGGTCGGGGGCGCCCCCAGCACTTCCAGGGTGTTTCTGATGAAGTCGAGAATTTCTTGTTGCCGGGGCGTGAGCTTCATGGCCATGTCCTCCAATCCGATGACTGTAATTTTATACAGCATCCGGAAAATAGCAACCGCATTCGGGGATGGGGCCTCCACCCCAACCCAAATATCACGCATAATGGGAATCGGATCGTCATATACCCATAGGGCAACGCCCCAACGGAGACAAGATGCTCACAAAAACAGATCCTCTACCCCAACTGTTCGACCATGCCGACAAACTGGCCGTCCTGGGCGAAACCTTTACCCTGGACGAGAAGCTCACCTTCCTGCACCAGTATTTGCGGGAGCGGCTTCCCCACATCGACCGGGTGGCCGTCGTCCTCTACGACCCGGCTACCGATATCCTGAAGACCTACGCCCACTCCAGCCTGGGGGAGAACCCCCTGCCCAATTACGAGAGCCGGCTGGCCGACAGCAAGACCCTCATGGAAATCGTGGAGCGCCGCCAGCCCCGGGTCATCAACGACATGGGCCAGGTCAGGGCGGAGAAAATCCACGCCCGGCGCATCAAGACACAGGGCTACGGCGCCAGCTACACCCTGCCCATCTACCGCAATTCCGTGTTCCTGGGACTGCTCTTCTTCAACTCCTACAAGAAGAACATCTTCGACGAACGGGTCCTCCACCACCTGGACCTGGTGGGCCATCTCCTGGCCCTGTCCATCATCGACCACCTGACCACGGCCCGGAACCTGGTGGCGAGCGTGCGCACCGTATCGACCCTGGCCCAGCACCGGGACTTGGAAACCGGCGCCCACCTGAACCGCATGTCCCATTACAGCCGCCTGATCGCCCGCACCATCGCTCCCAAGTACGGCCTGGACGATCTGACCATCGAGCATATCTTCCTGTTCTCGCCGCTTCACGACATCGGCAAGATCGGCATCCCGGACAGCATCCTGTCCAAGCCGGGGAAACTGACCGAGGAAGAGTTCGCCACCATGAAGCAGCACCCGGAACAGGGTGCCCAGATGATCGACGCCCTCCTGGAGCACTTCGACCTCCTCAAGATGCCCCAGGCGGACCTGCTGCGGAACATCGCCCTCTACCACCACGAGACCTTGAACGGCCAAGGCTACCCCCATGGCCTGGAGGGGGAGGAAATCCCCCTGGAGGCCCGGATCACGGCCGTCGCCGACATCTTCGACGCCCTCACCAGCACCCGCCCCTATAAGAAGGCCTGGACCAACGACGAGGCCTTCGCCCTGCTCACGGAACTGGCCGGGGATCGCCTGGACCGGGACTGCGTCGCAGCCCTGATTGAACAGCGGGCCGAGGTGGAAAAGATCCAGGCCTGCTTCGCCGAAGATTCCCTGGGCTAGTCTCCCCCGGAACCCCCTTCGCTCACGGCCCGCAGGAAATCCCGAAGAAGGCCGCCCTGGCGGCCGTCGAAGCCATCCAGCTCCACCGCCAGTTCCGAAATCCGGTCCAGCCGGAAGCTGCGGAACTCGCTCCGCAATTCGCACCAGGCGCCCAGAGTCCAGGTCGGCCCCCAATAGACCAGGGTCAGGGGCCAGACGGTCCGCCGGCTCCCTTCGCCATCGGCCCGGACATAGGCGAAGCTCACCTTGCGGCAGCCATTGATGGCTTCCCGCAGACGGCCCATGGGAGCCACCATGGCCCGGGGAACATGAAAGTCGGGCACCAGCAGTTCCAGCCCCTGGGTATTCCCTTGCAGATTGGCCGGCAGCACCGAATCGATCTTGGCCATGGCGGCCTGGGCGGCGGCTCCCAGGGCCGGATCGGCCCAACCCTGGACCATGCGGCTGCCCAGGAGCAACGCCTGGAGTTCGTCCAGTTCGAACATGAGGGGCGGCAGGCGGAAGCCCTTCCGCAGGCGATAGCCCACCCCCGCTTCCCCATCGAGGGGAACGCCGGCCGCCAGCAGGTCGGCCATGTCCCGGTAGATGGTCCGTTCCGACACTTCCAGGCTGCCGGCCAGGGCGGCGGCGGTGGTGATGCGGCCGTCCGAGAGAAGAAAGAGGAGGCGGAACAGGCGGTCGGCGCGGCGCATCAGGGATATTTCCGGAGAGCATAGGATGACCGCACTGTATCCGCCCCATGGACCGGGCGAATGTCAGGGTTCAGCCCGGCGCACCACGTTTTTCAAAGCCTCCTGACACACTGTTGTCAGGAGCCCCCGCGCATCATGGCGTCTCACACACACAGACAGGAGTCATGCAATGCGCGTCATCAACTGGTTCGAAATCCCCGTCACCGACATGCCCCGGGCCCGGGCGTTCTACGAGCGGGTGCTGGAAGTGAGCCTGCGGGAAGAGAGCTGCGGCCCGGACATGGAAATGTGCGTCTTCCCCTACGCCGATCCGGCCACCGGTGGCGCCCTCTGCCGCAATCCCAATCTGGTGCCCGCGCCGGGCGGAATCCTGATCTACCTGGATGCCGGTGACGACCTGAGCGCGCCGCTCTCCCGGGTGGAAGCGGCCGGTGGCGCCGTGGTCATGCCGAAGACGCTGCTTTCGCCGGAAATCGGGGCCATCGCCATTTTCCGGGATAGCGAAGGCAACCACATCGGCCTCCACTCCCCGCGCTAAACACCGCCTAGTCGCTGGGCAGCTCGATACCCTTGAGCTTGCGGTAGAGGTCCACCGCGTAGGAATCGGTCATCCCGGCCACGAAGTCCGCCACCTGCAGGAGGCGAACGTAGGGGTCGGGGTCCGGCTCGCCGCCGTGGCCCAGGAACTGGGACGGCAGGAGCTTCAGGAGCATGCGTTCCTTGGCCGTCTTGGGAACATGCCCGGCCCCCGCCTCCACGGCATTGGCGAACAGGGACAGCAGCCCGCCCAGGACTTCAAAGCCCGCCGTCTCGATCTCCAGGGCCGGTCGGGCCACGTAGATGGATTCCTTGGCCACATGCAGCACCGCCTGGAGGGGCACGGCCAGGGGCGACCGGTCGAGCAGCTCGTCGTCGAAAGTGCCGTCGAGGATGCTTTCCTCGGTCTCCAGGAAGACCGCTGCGGCGCTTTCCAGGAGGCGCCCGACCGCCTTGGCCCGCAGGTATTCCAGGCGCTCCTTGGGATCGAAGAGGCGCTCCAGCTTGCCGCCGTTGATGCTGTTCCCGGCCAGGTCGGCCAGGAGCAGCTCGGCGGTGGAATATGGGACGAAACCCAGGCTGGCGGCGTCTTCCAAATCTACGATGAGGTAGCAGGTGTCGTCCGCCACCTCCACCAGGAAGGCCAGGGGATGGCGGTGCCAAGCGACGCCGGGCACCCGCTCCACCAGGCCGGTGGCGGCGGCAACCCGGCGGAAGGAATCGGTGTCCTGCTGGAAATAGCCGAATTTCTTGCCGCTCTTGCCGTCCAGTTCGATGTCCAGGTGGGACGGCCGGGGATATTTGGTGAAGCTCGCCAGCACCGCCGAAGTGAGCTGAAGGCCGGGATTGGCCGGGCTCTGTAGCCGGGTGACGACCCGGAAGCCCTGGGCGTTGCCCTCGTAGCGCTCGAAATCGGCCCGCTGGGCCGGGGTGAAATCGTGGCGTTCCAGGAGGCCGGACCCCTTGAACCACTCCCGGATGGCATCCTCGCCGGCGTGGCCGAAGGGCGGATTGCCGATGTCGTGGGCCAGGCAGGCGGCGGCGACGATGGCGCCGAAGTCGGCGGCGTCTACATGCTCCAGGCCGTGGCGGTCGATGATCTCCCGGCCGATGACCGTACCCAGGGAGCGGCCGACGCAACTCGCCTCCAGGCTATGGGTGAGCCGGGTGCGGACGTAATCGCTGCGGGAGAGCGGGAAAACCTGGGTCTTGTCCTTCAAGCGCCGGAAGGCGGAAGTGAAGACGATGCGGTCGTAATCCTGCTGGAAGGCGGTGCGCTCCCGGGCGCTGGGCCCGGCACCGGCGCCGAGCCGGTCGGCGGAAAGGAGTTGTTGCCAGCGAGCCTTGAGGGTCATGGTCGTCCAACGTCGAAGTCAGACGACCATTGTAAGCCCCGGCTCAAGCCGCTTCCAGGGCGGCCCGGACATGGTCCGGCAGGGGAACGGACTTGCCGGTAGCCGTATCCATCCACACCACCTTGGCCGCCCCCTCGGCATAGAGGGTATCGTCGCCCTCCAGGCGCATCTCCACATAGGTGGGGATGCTGGAACGGCCCAGCGGTCCGATATAGGTGCGAACTTCCACCGTGCCCGGGTAATTCATGGGGACCAGGAAGGTGCAGCTGGCATTGATGATCACCGGCGCATCGCCCTCGGGCCGGACGACGACGCCCAGGGCTTCGATCCACTCCACCCGGGCCTGTTCCATGAAGCGGAAATAGATGGTGTTGTTGACGTGGCCGTAGGCGTCCATGTCGCCCCAGCGGATCGGGATAAGAGTCTTGTGAACGAGCTTCTTCTGGTGTTCCATGTCCTTGTTTTTCCTCAGGGGTTGATCTCCTCGTTTCCATACTGTAGCGTATTGTTTACAGCACGACAACATAGGTGAGGAGAACATGGAACGCGAAGCAATGGAATTCGATGTGGTCGTCGTCGGCGGCGGCCCGGCCGGCCTGGCGACGGCCATCCGCCTGAAGCAGCTGGCGGCGGAAAAAGAGCAGGAACTATCGGTCTGCCTGATCGAGAAAGGGGCCGAAATCGGCGCCCACATCCTCTCGGGCGCCGTCATGGATCCCCGCGCCCTCACGGAACTCCTGCCCGACTGGAAGGAGCAAGGCGCCCCCCTCAACGCGCCGGTGAGCGAAGACCGTTTCTTCATGCTTAGCGAGACCGACGGCTTCCAGATTCCCAACTGGATTCTGCCCAAGTGCTTCCATAACGAAGGCAACTACGTCATTTCCCTGGGCAACGTCTGCCGCTGGCTGGGCCAGCAGGCCGAGGCCCTGGGGGTGGAAATCTATCCCGGCTTCGCCGGCGCCGAGGCGCTGGTGGACGAGAACGGCGCCGTCATGGGCGTCGCCACCGGCGACATGGGCCTGGAGAGGAACGGTGAGCCCGGCCCCAACTACCAGCCCGGCATGGAGCTCCACGCCAAATACACCGTCTTCGCCGAAGGCTGCCGGGGCCACCTGGGCAAGCAGCTGGAAGCCAAGTTCCACCTGCGGGACGAGGCAGATCCCCAGACCTACGGCATCGGCATCAAGGAACTCTGGGAGATCAAGCCGGAGCACCACCAGCCGGGCCTGGTAGTCCACTCCGGCGGCTGGCCCATGGACGACGCCACCTACGGCGGCGGCTTCCTCTATCACCTGGAGGACAACCAGGTGGCCGTCGGCTTCGTGGTCGGCCTGGGCTACCAGAACCCCTTCCTCTCCCCCTTCGAGGAATTCCAGCGTTTCAAGACCCACCCGAAGATCCGCGGCTTCTTCGAAGGCGGCAAGCGCATCGCCTACGGCGCCCGGGCCCTGACCGCCGGCGGGCTGCAATCCCTGCCCAAGCTCACCTTCCCGGGCGGCGCCCTGGTGGGGGATGACGCGGGCTTCCTCAACGCTTCCCGCATCAAGGGTTCCCACTGCGCCATCAAGACCGGCTCACTGGCAGCCGAGGCCTGCTTCGCCGCCCTCGCCCAGGGCCGCAGCCGGGACGAACTGACCGCCTATCCGGAAACCTTCCGCCAGAGCTGGCTCTACGA
>JBLNBI010000174.1:0-3581 GCA_050259815.1 Actinomycetota bacterium
CCCGCCATGTGGAATCCCACAAGGACTTCTACGCCAAGTGGACCGGCCCCGCCGCCTTCCGTCGGGGCGACCAGCCCTCCGCCACCATCGTCGCCTTCAACCAGACCGGCGCCGAAGCCAAGGTCCAGCTCAAGGTCAATGGCGCCGGCCTGGCGGTGCAGAAGGACGTCACCCTCCAGCCCGGGGCCAACAGCATTCCGGTAACCCTGGACAAGCCGGTGAGCGGCGACGTGGCCATCAGCCTGTCCCGGGACGGCAAGGAAGTGGATAGCCTGCGCCAGGCCGTCGCCGTCCTGCCCCCGGGCTGGCTCTCCGAGCGGGCCGTGTCCCTGGACCTCAAGGACGGGGACAACCGCCTGAACCTGCCGGCCGACGCCCAGGATATCCGGGTGAGCCTCGCCCAGGGCGCCGCCGGCCAATTCGCCCGCATCGCCGACGACCTCCTGGAATTCCCCTGGGGCTGCGTCGAGCAGACCGCCAGCCGGCTCCTGCCCTTGAGCCTCGCCTACCGGGGCCTGCCGGCGGACAGCCCGCGGCTGAAGGAGATTTCCCAGGCCATCGCCACCCACCGCCTGCGCCTCGTCCAGATGGCCGGGCCGGAGGCCATCTTCGGCTGGTGGGGCCTGGGCACCACGGAAAGCGCCTGGCTCACCGCCTACGCCTACTACGCCGACTGGCACGCCTCCCGGGCCCTCGGCCTGAAGCTGCCCGCCAACCACTGGCGCCAGGCCCTGGAGGCCTATTCCAAGCACTCGGCCAAGGAGCCCCTGCCGCTGCGTACCCTGGCGGTGTGGTTCCTGGCGGAAATGGAACTGCCGGTCCGCACCCTGGTGGAAGGCCTGGCCCAGGAAGCCGGCCAGCTCGCCACCGAAAAGGCAACCGCCACGGCCCGGGGCAGCATCTGGCTGGGCGCCACCGCCAAGTCCGCCGATGCCCAGACCCTGGTGCTCATCGGCCAGCTGGCCCGGCAGCAGCAGGTGAGCCTCTCCGCCGATCTCGCCAAGCGCATCGACGCCGCCCGGGACGCCCTGCGCAGCCAGCCCGATCCCCAGGGCCAGGCGCTCCTGGCCATGGAGAACAAGGGCGGCAGCGTGAAGGACGACGCCGGCCGCTGGCTGGCCGCCCTCGGCCCCACCGCCCCCACCTTCGACCGGGCCCTGGCCCTGGCCTGGTGGAACAAGGCCCTGGGCGGCGCCGGCGAAGCCGCCAAGCTGCCTGCCCTGGCCGGCGACTGGAAGCCCGTCGGTGCCCCCCTGGGGGCCGCCACCTGGCGGTGGACGGGCAAGGAGCAGCCCGCTGCCCTCGCCTTCGCCAACCCGCCTGCTGGGCCGGTTACCGCCTTCGTCCGCTACCGCTCGGCGGAAGCGGAGAAGGCCAAGCTGCCGGTCACCGTCGAGCGCCGCCTCTACCGGCTGGTGGCCGTGCCCGCCGCCCAGGCGGCCCCGCGCCCCGCCGACGATCGTCCCCGGGGCAACAACGCCCTGGTCGGCGACGCCGCCGAATTCAAGGTGGAAGCCGTGGGCGACGGCGACATCCGCTCCAACGAGCTCTACCTGGAGGAAATCCGCTTGAGCCCCAACGGCGGCCCGGTGCCCCGTTTCGGCCTGGTGGAAGTGCCGCTCCCGCCGGGGGCCGACGTGGAGCGGGGCACCTGGGGCATCCGGGTCCAGGGCCTGGAGGGCGAGGAAGGGGTGATCCCCATGGAGCGGGCCCGCAGCCAGTCCGGCGAACTGTCCTACGCCGTGCCGGTGGACGAACTCTCCGGGCGCCGGGTCTTCCGCCATTTGGTCCGCTTCGGCAGCCGGGGTAGCTTCGTCCTGCCGCCGGTCCGCTTCCATCGCATGTACCAGCCGGAAGACAAGGCCTTCGAGGCGGTGGCGGAAAGGCATCTGAAGGTGAAGTGATGGGGCTGCGCCCGTCCTCCGCCGCCCGGCGCCTCCTGGCCATCCTGGCGACCGGGCTTGCCCTGGCCGCCGGTGCCGGCGAGTCGGTGGAACTGGTCTTCGGCGATCCGGAGGCCCCCCGGGCCCTGCGGATTTCCGCGGCCGGGAGCGAGGACATGCCGGTGCCGGCAACGACGCCCCTGGGCAGCCTGTGGAAGCTCTTCGTCCATGCCTACCTGGCGGACTCCGCCCGCCAGCCGACCGACTACCGTTGCACCGGCCGCGACCCGAAGGAAGAGGCCTATTGCTGCGCCCCCGGCGAATCCATCGGCCGGGACGAGGCCCTGGCCAAGTCCTGCGGCCTCTATTTCGCCCCCCGCCGCCTCGGCCTGACGGCGGCGGAGTGGCGGGACTACTGGAACCGGCAGGGCGCCAGGGCGCCGGCCTGGCTCCTGGACCTGGACAAGCTCCAGCCCGCCACCGAGGTTTCCGTCGCCTCCCTGCTGGCAGCTCTCGCGGCCATTGACGGCCCCGGCCGCCAGGCCACCCAGGCGGCTCTCCAGCGGGTCACCCTGGAACCCCGGGCCCGGCCGCTGCTCTCCCACCAGGGCAACACACTGCGTATCAAGACCTGGAGCTGGCATGACGCCAAGGGCCGGCGCATCGGTGGTTTCGCCGGCTGGCAGGCGGACGGCACGCCGGTCTGGCTGCGGGGCGCCGGCACCAGCGCCCAGGTGATCGAGCGGTCCGCCCCCTGGCTGGCCGGCAAGCTGCCCCAGCCAGTGCCGCCGGAGAACGCCTGCGTCCAGGTGCGCTTCTTCGCCCGCTACCCCCTGGCGGAAGTCCTGGCCGATGGGCGCCCGGCCCAGCCCGGTCCCCTGCGGGGCCGGGTGGAAGCCCGCTTCGCCAAAGGCCAGCGCCTTACCTTCGACAGCACCGGCGACCTGAAGCTGGTCCGCCAGGGCGAGCGCCTCGGCATCGAGGGCCGCTTCGGCCTCAACGACTACGTCGCCCGGGTGGTGCAGCGGGAAGCCTCGGCCCGCCCGACCGAAGCCGCCCGCGCCCTGGCGGTGGCGGCCCGCACTTACCTCGCCCGCCACGCCGGCCACGGCAGCGGCTGCTACGAGATGGACGACGACAGCCGCACTCAGCGGGTCTCCCCCGCCCCGCCCGGCAACGCCGCCCTGGCGGCGGCCCGCTGGAGCGACGGACTGGTGCTGAGCGGCGTTGCCGGCCGCTACCACCTGGACAAGAGCGCCGTCCGGCAACTGGCCTGGAAGGATGCGGTCGCCTGGGCCAACGATGGCCTGCGCTGGGACGAAATCCTGGAAAAGGCCTACGGCAGCGCCGGCTTCAGCCTGGCCGGCGAATCCGACGCGGGGGAATGCCATCCCCTGGCGAGCGCCGAAACCTGGCTAACCGGCCGCCAATCCGTCTGGAAACGGCAACTGTCCGGGCTCCCCGGCTACGAGGCTCCCTCACCCCTGCCCCGGGTCTGCCGCCTGGACCACGGCAATCCCTACGCCGACCTCGACCGGGGTCGCATCTACGCCACGGGCATCGGCAGTGCCAACGAGCGCCTGACCCTGGCCCACGAATACCTCCACTTCGCCCTCGCCAACCACCCCCGCGGCCGGGACGAGGATTTCGTCGAACGCACCGCCCGCGCCCTGTTAGGCACGCCATGACCCTGCTCCG
>JBLNBI010000175.1:0-7197 GCA_050259815.1 Actinomycetota bacterium
CTCACCGCTACGCTCGCTCCGTAGCTTGGCCCGCCGGGCAATCCGGCGGGTTTTTTTGTGCCTCCAGTCTGGCGAAAGGAGGGCCAGCTCCCGGGGGTTGGGAAAACCCTAATTCAGAATAATCGCGCTCCCCTGTATCGTACGCCCCGCGCCTCAATGTTGGTCTGACCAATGATCCATGCGAGGTGCATTAAGGGCGGCGAAACCAAGGTGCAGTACCGGCAATAGAGGCCGATACCCCTACAAAAAAGCCGCCTTTATGCAAGTTGGCGTGAAAGGCATCCAGGCCGTTTCTCGTACCGGGAAACGTTGATTGGTCTGACCAATCGGCTGGGGCCGGTCGCCCAGAGACTGTTATGCAACCAACACTGAGCCCTGCTCAGTGCTCAAGGGAGGATCGAGATGACTTGGCAAATGAATGTGGATCCACTGGGAAGCATCGGGCTTTCCGCGCTCGTCGCGGCGATACCGATCATCTTCCTGTTCTGGGCGCTTGCCATCAAGCGCATGAAGGGCCATTTCGCGGCCATGGGCGGCACCGGGCTGGCGCTCCTGATCGCCGTGGGCGTTTACAAGATGCCGGTGGACCTGGCTGCCCTTGCGACCCTGTACGGCGGCGCCTTCGGCCTCTTCCCGGTGTGCTGGATCGTCATCACCGCCCTGTTCATCTACAACATGTCGGTGAAGACCGGACAGTTCGAGGTGATCAAGAACTCCCTCGCTTCCATCACCGATGACCGCCGCCTCCAGGCGCTCCTGATCGCCTTCTCCTTCGGCGCCTTCATCGAAGGCGCTGCCGGCTTCGGCACCCCGGTGGCCATTACCGCCGCCATGCTGGCGGGCCTGGGCTTCAACCCCCTCTACGCTGCGGGCATCTGCCTGCTGGCCAACACGGCCCCCGTCGCCTGGGGCGCCATCGGCATTCCCATCGTGGTCGGCGGCCAGGTTGCCGGCATTCCCGATTTCGCCCTCAGCCAGCTGGTGGGCCGGACCCTGCCGCTCTTGAGCGTCTTCATTCCCCTTTACCTGGTCGTCCTCATGGCCGGCTGGAAGAAGGGCCTAGAAGTGTGGCCCGCCTGCTTCGTGAGCGGCGGCTCCTTCGCCGTGGCCCAGTACTTCTCCGCCAACTCCCCGATCACCGCGCCGCTCCTGCCGGATATCGTCGCTTCCATCACCTCCATCGTCTGCACCGTCCTCTTCCTCAAGGTCTGGCATCCGAAGGAAAGCTGGCACTTCGACCACGAGCCCAAGCGGGCCGGCAAGGAAGCCCTCAAGTACACCGGCGGCCAGATCTTCCGGGCCTGGGCGCCGTTCATCGTCCTTTCCCTGTTCGTCTGCGCCTGGGGCATCAAGCCGGTCAACCAGGCCCTGAACCAGATGACCAAGGTGGTGTTCGACTACGCCATCCCCGTGTCCGGCCTGGACAAGCTGGTCATCGACCAGGCGGGCAAGCCCAAGGCCGCGGTCTATAACTTCAACTTCCTGAGCGCCGCCGGCACCAGCATCCTGTTCGCCTGGTTCTTCTCCATCGCCATCATGGGGGCTTCCCTCAAGACGGCCGTGGGCGTCGCCGGCGACACCCTGAAGACCCTGAAGTGGCCCATCATCACCATCGCCACCATCCTGGGCTTCGCCTACATCATGAACTTCTCGGGCATGGCCATCACCCTGGGCTATGCGGTGGCCACCACCGGCGCCGCCTTCCCGTTCTTCGCCGCCTTCCTGGGCTGGCTGGGCGTGTTCATGACCGGTTCCGATACCTCCACCAACGCCCTGTTCGGCAAGCTGCAGGCGGTGACCGCCGAGAAGATCGGCATCGACCCGGTCATCACCATGTCCGCCAACACCTGCGGCGGCGTGTGCGGCAAGATGATCTCTCCCCAGTCCATCTCCGTCGCCACCGGCGCCACCGGCATCATCGGCAAGGAGTCCGAGATCTTCCGCTTCACCCTGAAGCACTCCCTCATCCTGGCCGTCATCGTCGGCGTGCTGCACGTGCTGTGGGCCTACGTCTTCCCGGGCATCGTTCCGGAGTACGTGAAGCCCGTGGCGGCTGCCGCCGCCCCCATGGCCGCTGCCGTCACCGGCATCAATCCAGACGGCCTGATGTGGCTGGGCATCTTCATCGGCATCGTGGCCTTCGTGACCGTCATGTCCCGGGCCCTGGGCGCCAACCTGGTTGCCCCGGTGGAAGGGCACGACGAGGTGCATTTCCACTAAGCGCCAGCCGCTAGCGATCGACGACCCGAGTCGGGGGCCTGCGGGGCCTCGACTCGGGTCGTTTTCTTTTGGGAGTCAACCCGAAAACACCGGGTCCGAAAAGACTAGCGTGCCGTCCTTCCGCATCATCAGGTTGTCCCGGTTGAGGAGGTCGGGCAGGGCCTGGTAGGCGTCCACGAAATCCGACAGGCGGTTGAGGGCGTCCAGGATATCCATGGAGAAGCCCATGGGGGTGCGGGTCATGGCGCCCAGGGCCATGGCGCCCATGTCGCCGGCCCAGTGGGACCAGTGGTGACAGCATTCCAGGTAGGCTAGGCGGATCTTCTGGGCGACGGCCTCCGCCTCGGAGCCTTCCGGCAGGGGGTAGAGCTTTTCCACCTCCAGCAGGTGGACGGGATAGCCCAGAGAGGTGGTCCCGATCACGCCGTGGTCGGCGAACACCTTGGGGTAGTGGTCCCCGACCGGGCGATCGGGGCTGGTCAGGAAGGCGTAGGTGGCGGGGCACATCACCACCTTGTAGACCGTTTCGCCGTCGCCCTTGTCCAGGACGACACAGGATTCGCCTCGGCCCAGTTCCCTGCATCCCAGCAACAACGGATGATCCGGCAGTTTTTCTGCCGTCACCGTGCAACCTGAGGAGGTTTTCTGGAATTGGGCAAGCATGAACCCAGTATAGAACCCGACCGGGTGCATTCAATGCCGTCTGTCATCTGACGAATGGTTATTCCGTTCCAGTGTTGTTCCGAATTGCATATGCGTTTGTTTTTTATGGGAAATTTGCTAAAGAAAGCGGTTGCTTTGCCGTAATTGAGAAGAGCGCGGCGATTTCCGGCCGCGCTGTGGCACAAGGAGCAACAGCTGATGAGCAGGCTTTACAGCCATCTGGCAGAAGTCGTCGAGACCGCCGACGGCGGTTTCAACATGACCCGCAAGGGCCGCCAGTATTTCGGTCGTTTTCTTCGCCAGCACGGCAAGACGCTACAGAGCGTCAAGACCCATGCGGCACTCGTCGACATACTCAGGGAATGCAACGCGGCGGATTTCGCCGCCCTGCGGGCGCGGGAGCACCTGGATCCGCTGCAGGATGAATGCATCGGCGCCGCCAGCGCGGGCCACCAGGCCGAACACCGACTGGTGGCTTGACCAAGGGTTACTGCCGGCTGGACGACGCATCGCGTACGGGAGGAATGGGGGCTGCCGGCGGGCTAGAATAGCGTCTCGATCCATCGCCCAGCCGGAGACGCGTCCATGTCCGAAATGCCCCAGCCTCTCACCCCCGTCGAAGCCCGCGTCCTCGGGGTGCTCATCGAGAAGGAAAAGACCACCCCGGACGTCTATCCCCTGACGGTGAACAGCCTCACCGCCGGCTGCAACCAGAAGACTTCCCGGGATCCGGTGATGAACCTGTCGGAGTCCGAAGTGCAGTCTGCCCTGGAAGACCTGCGCAGCCGCTTCCTGGTGCTGGAGACCTCCGGGGCTTCCGGCCGGGTCATGCGCTACGGCCACAATTTCCCCAAGGGCTACCAGGTGCCCGGCGCCGCCGTGGCGCTGCTCGCCGTCCTCATGCTGCGGGGGTCCCAGACCGTGAGCGAGCTGCGGGCCAATTGCGAGCGCCTGCACCGCTTTGCCGATGCCTCCTCCGTGGAGGGCTACCTGGAGGAACTGGCTTCCCGGCCGGAGGGCGCCATGGCCGTCCGCCTGCCCAAGCAGCCCGGCTCCCGGGAGCACCGCTGGGCCCACCTGCTATGCGGCGAACTCCCTGCCGTCGCCGGGGTCGATCAGCAGACGACTGCCCCGGCGGGCGGCCAGGAAATGGAAAACCGGGTGACCCGGCTGGAAGAGGAAGTGGCCGAACTGCGGGTGCTGGTGACCAAGCTTCTTCCTCCGGTTGCCTGAACGCCGCCGCTGGGTGGGCTTCCTTTGGCGCTGCCCCAGCGGGGATGCCGCGAAACCGGATGCCTGCTCAGTGGAGCCGACGCATCCGGTAACGGTGTGCCGAGGAGCTTACTGGTTGGCTTCCGGCTTGTTCTCTGCGGCCGCGCTGGCTTGCGTTATGTTCTCGTTGGCCGGGGCCGGGTTGTCGCCGGGAGCGCTCGCTTCCTTGGGGGGCGCCTCTTCGACGATCTTGTAGGTGGGATTGCGAGCCCAGCGCACCAGCTCCTTGCCGATGGCGTCGGCGCTGCGCTCCAGGATCGAGCAGGTTCCCTTGAATGCACCGAAGACGCCACCCACAGACCAACGGTTGATCTTGGCCTGGCGAACCACCTTCCCGTCTTCCAGCAGCTCGGCGTTGACCGTGATCGCCTTGGGGCCGGTCCACGCACCGCCGCCGACGCCCAGGACATGGGTAATCTGCAGCCTGATCACTTGGCTGCCGGCCGGGTCGGTTCCGGCCTCAATGGTTCCATTGCCAGCCTTGTTGATCCTTTGCAGGGCACTGCCTACGCGGGTGGCCAGCATGTCTTCAAGCTGACATTCGCTTCTCACACTCTCCACGACCCCGGCATTGGGATGATAGGTGACCGGGGTTTCCAGGCGGGTCGAGGTGGCTGCAGACGCAGCGGCGGCATGGGCGAGCAGAATGGCAAGAGGAATTTTTTTCACGTTCTATCCGAGGTGATGAGAAAAAGGTCCGGAAGCGGGGGCCTCCGTTGGCCGGATCAGGCAGGGCGTGATTCGCGTTTTCGGCGCCTGGTTTCCTGTCGGCGGCGTGTATGCTTTAGGCATGATTGTAACATTGCGTCGGGCGAACCACCGTCCGTCTCCGGGGTCGATCAGCAGACAAATGTCCGGTGATGAGCCTGGTGCGGGACAACTCGGGGATGGAGCTTTCACCGCCCGGCGGCTGACCCCTTCCGCCGGGTATCTTTTGATGGAGTGCAAGCCATGGCGGGTATCGATTTCACCGACGAGGATCTGGGGCGTCTGTCCCAGGCCAAGGCCGTCCTGGAAAACCCCGGCCTCGCCATCCGCATGGCCAATCTGGTGGGCAAGCCTTTCGACCGGGCGCTACGCCTTCTCCCCAGGGGCGCCCACGAAGCCATTTCCAAGGCGACCGATGCCGCCGTCCGGCAATGCCTCAAGGCGGCGCTCCGTACCCTGGACGAGAAGCCGGCGGAAGGACGACCGCCACGCAACGACTTCCACAAGTTCGCCGTCGGCCTCACCGGTGCGGTGGGCGGCGCCTTCGGCCTGGGCGCCCTGGCCGTCGAACTGCCCATCACCACCACCCTGATGTTCCGCTCCATCTGCGACATCGCCCGCAGCGAGGGCGAAGACCTCCAGGATACGGACACCCGCCTCGAATGCCTCACCGTCCTCGCCCTGGGCGGCCCGTCGGCTATCGACGACGATGCGGAGGCCGGCTACTTCGCCGTGCGGGCGGCCTTGGCGGAAATGGTGTCCCAGTCCATGTCGGAACTGGCGACCCGGGGCTTTGGCGGGGCAACCTCTTCCGGGCTGTTGCGGTTGGTGAATCGGGTGGCCGAGCGCTTCTCAGTCCAGGTCAGCCAGCAGGTGGCCGCCAAGTCCATCCCGGTGGTGGGGGCGGTGCTCGGGGCTACCATCAACACCGTGTTCATGGAACATTTCCAGCGCATGGCCCAGGCCCATTTCACCGTCCGGGCCCTGGAGCGGCGGTACGGGCCGGAGGCGGTGCTGGTGGCCTACGGGGCGCTTTAGCGAATCCCCAGCCGCCAGAGGGATGTGACTTCTTTTGCCCGGGCCCCGTGGAGCGGGTCGGCGGGATCGAAGGCCTTGGGGTGCTTGGGCCGGGCATCCAGCCGGCCGAGGACCTTGAGGCCGGCGGCCTCGATGGCGGAGAGCAGCTCCTCCCGGGAACGCAGCCCCAGGTGTTCGGCCAGGTCCGAGAGGATGAGCCAGCCTTCGCCCTCCGGCTCAAGGTGGGCAGCCAAGCCGGCGAGGAAGCCCTTCAACATGGCGCTGTCCGGGTCGTAGACGGCGTACTCCAGGGCGGAACTGGGCCGGGCCGGAACCCAGGGCGGATTGCACACCACCAGGGGCGCCTTGCCCGCCGGGAAGAGGTCCGCCTCGATGATTTCCACCTGATTGGCAAAGCCCAGCCGTTCGATGTTCTCCCGGGCGCAGGCCAGGGCCCGGGGATTCTGGTCGGTGCCGATCACCCGGGAAATGCCCCGGCGGGCCAGGACTGCGGCCAGGACGCCGGTGCCGGTGCCCACGTCGAAGGCCTGGGAGTGGTTTGCGATGGCGGCCGGCAGGGGCGCCTGGGCCACCAAGGCGACGTACTCCCCCCGGACCGGCGAGAAGACCCCGTAATGGGGATGGATGCGTCCGCCCACTTCGGGGATTTCCACGCCTTTCTTGCGCCACTCATGGGCGCCGATGAGGCCGAGCACTTCCCGCAGGGAGGCGACGTAGGCTTCGCCGGAGAAGCCGTAGGCCTCGGTGCAGGCCTGGTGCACGTCAGGTGCCCGGCGCAGGGGGATGCGGTGCCCGGCCTCGAAGGGGATGAGCAGCATGCCCAGCGTGCGGGCCCGTTGGGATTGGGCCTGGCGGTGCAGGTGGAAGGCTTCGGTGGGGGAGGCGGGGGCCTTGCGGGATTTCGACGGCTTTTTGTCCATGCGCCGCCCCATGGCCTGGAGCAGCTGGCGGGCGCTCTGGAAACCCCCCCGCCAGAGCAGGGCCGTGCCTTCGCAAGCCAGTCGGTAGGCGGCGTCGGCGGTGATGGTGTCGTCGGCGACCACGACCCGTTTCGGCGGCGGGTTGCCGCTTTCCGAACGCCAGCGGGCGGTGTGGTCCTGGTTTCCCTCGCTCCAGTGGAGTTGGGCGTGCCCCTCGGCGGGGCGGGTGTTTTCGGTCATGGGGAGCGTGCCGCCGAGGCGGCGGTTTCGGGCAGGCCATTGTAATGGCCCGATCCCCGAAAACCAATGTTCAGGCGGCCTTGAGGGGCGGCTCCACGGACAGGTTGCGGCGCAGCAGTTCGGTCATCTCCTCGGC
>JBLNBI010000176.1:0-2996 GCA_050259815.1 Actinomycetota bacterium
AGAGGTCGATGCCGGTTACCGCGGCGCCCCGGGAGGCCATGCCTTCGGACAGCAATCCGCCGCCGCAGCCCACATCCAGAACCTTCTTGCCGGCTAGGCCGACGGAGCGGTCGATCCAGTCCAGACGCAGGGGGTTGATTTCATGCAGGGGCTTGAACTCGCTGTTGGGGTCCCACCAGCGGTGGGCCAGTTCTCCAAACTTGTCCAGTTCGGCGGGATCGGCATTGACCATGCTAACTCCGTGGAAATCGTGTTCTAGAAAGTAAAAAGCCCTGCCGAAGCAGGGCTTTTGATGCATCGGCAGGTATTACTTGGTGCCGATGATTTCGACATCAACGCGGCGATCTTCCTGCAGGCAGGCAACCAGCTTCTTGTTCTTGCCGGATTCAGCGCCCAGGCCCTTGCACTTGTCACCGGTCTTGGGCTGCTTCTCGCCCTTGCCTTCGGTGTAGACGCGGTTGGCTTCGATGCCCTTGGAAACCAGGTACTCCTTGACAGCGGCGGCGCGCTTCTCGGACAGCTTCTGGTTGTAGGCATCCTTGCCGATGCGGTCGGTGTGGCCGACGGCCAGGATGACTTCCAGCTTCAGGGCCTTGGCGTCGGCGATGACCTTGTCCAGGGCAGCCTTGCCTTCGGGGCGCAGAACGGCCTTGTCGAAGTCGAACAGGGTGTCAGCAGCCAGGGTCACCTTGCCACCGCCGATTTGGCCCTTCGGCTCTTCCTTGGCGGGAGTGATCTGGGGGGCGGCGGTCTTCGGCTCGCAGGCTTCCTTCGGGAGCAGGTCCTTGTCGCACTCGCAGCCGGCGGCATCCTTCTGTGCAGCGGCAGGGGTCCAGTAGCCGGTGCGCCAGCAGAGGCCGAAGCCGCTCTTGACGACGCTGGTGCCCTGGTCGATGGCGTAGACACGCTCCTGAGCCTGGGACAGGGTGGCGCCGAGGCCGAGGCCGGTGGCCAGAGCCAGCATAACCGTTTTCTTGACGAACTTATTGATCATTGCTTCCCTCGTTGAAGAAATTTATTTGTTGATCAAACCGCTTTGCCCCCGCAATCAAGGCTATTAGCGACTATCTACTTTATTCTGCCATAGGCTGACGGAATTTTTCAAATCATTTTGGCTGACAAAAGTCAATTCGCCTCGCTCCACGCAACACTTTCCAGCCACCCAGACGTGAGAGATATGCTCGCGTCCTGATGAATATACTAGATGTGAAATCGGGTCGAAACAGGGTGAAACATCCAGACTGGACAATTCGACAGCGCACAGGTCGGCGAGTTTGCCCGGTTTGATGGAGCCGACTTCCGTATCGAGGCCCAGCGCGGTGGCGCCATTGAGCGTTGCCATGCGCAGTGCCTGATGGGCGGGCAGGGCCGCAGCGTCGCCGGTGCTTCCCTTGGCCAGCAGGGCGGCAAGGCGCATCTCCTGGAAAAGATCGAGGCGATTGTTGCTGGCGGCGCCGTCGGTGCCCAGTCCGACATTGACTCCCCGTTTCAGCAAGTCGGCGACGGGGGCGATGCCGCTGCCGAGCTTGAGGTTCGAGGAAGGACAGTGGGCCACGGAGCAGCCTTGGCGGGCAAGCAAGTCCATCTCGTCCGGTGCCAGGTGTACGGCATGGACGCCGATGAAGCCGGGGCCCAATAGTCCCAACTGCTCGAGGCGTGCAAGGGGGCGGGTGTGGAACTGTTTGACACCTTCGTCGATTTCCGCCCGGGTTTCGTGAATGTGGCAGTGGATGGGCAGGTCGAGCTGTTCCGACAGGGTCAGGACATGCTCGAAGGTGGCGTCGGAAACTGTATAGGGGGCATGGGGGGCAAGGCAGAAGGACAGGAGAGGATGGTCCAGCCACTGTTCTCGTGCCGTCAGGCCCTTGGCGATGTAGTCGTCCGCATCGCTGGCGTAGGCGGTGGGAAATTCGATGGCGGTGATGCCCAGTACGGCCCGCATGCCGAATTCCGTGGCTGCCTCGGCCGCGGCCTCCGGGTAAAAATACATGTCGTTGAAGCAGGTGATACCGCCCTTCAACATTTCTGCGCAGGCCAGGCGGGTGCCGTCCCGAACGAACTGGGGCGATACGTGGGCCGCTTCCGCCGGCCAGATTCGGGTCTGGAGCCACTCCATTAGAGGCAGGTCGTCGGCGTAACCGCGCAGGAGCGTCATGGCGGCGTGGGTGTGCAGGTTGATCAGGCCGGGAATGACGATGTGATCGGGTAGGCGGACATGTTCCCGGGGTTCGAAGCGGTCCAGGGCCTCCGCCGTGGGCAGCAGAGCGACGATGCGATCGTCGCGGATGGCTATGCTGTAGTGATGAAGGAGTACATCGGGCTCGACCGGTGCCACCCAGCGGGCTTCGATCAGCAGGTCTACGTTTTCCGGCATGGTTTTCCTGGTTGGATTTGCGTGTTTACCGACCGTCTGGCGGGGGTTGGCATGCTAAAATAGCAAATTCCGCTTAATTCAACCAATAAGCTGCGCGCCGTCCAGCGGCGCGGTTAGAGACCCATGGATCAATTCGCCAAAGAAACGCTGCCGATCAGCCTCGAAGACGAGATGCGGCGCTCCTACCTCGATTACGCCATGAGCGTGATCGTCGGCCGGGCCCTGCCGGATGTGCGGGACGGCCTGAAGCCGGTGCATCGGCGTGTGTTGTTCGCCATGCACGAGCTGGGCAACGACTGGAACAAGGCGTACAAGAAGTCGGCCCGTATCGTCGGCGACGTCATCGGTAAGTACCACCCCCACGGCGATACCGCTGTCTATGACACCATCGTCCGCATGGCCCAGGACTTTTCCCTGCGCTACATGCTGGTGGACGGCCAGGGCAACTTCGGCTCGGTGGACGGCGACAACGCCGCGGCCATGCGCTACACCGAGATCCGGCTGGCCAAGATCGCGCACGAGATGATCGCCGACATCGACAAGGAAACGGTCGATTTCGGTCCCAACTACGACGGCAGCGAGAAGGAACCGCTGGTCCTCCCGAGCAAGCTGCCCAACCTGC
>JBLNBI010000177.1:0-11503 GCA_050259815.1 Actinomycetota bacterium
CCCGCAGGGGGAGCAGGGGCAGCTCAACGGTTTCCGAGAGGGTGCTGGGGAGCGACATGAGGTTGCCTTAGTAAAAGAGTGTAGCCCCTATGATAGGGGCCAAGTCCTGGATTTCAAGCCCTGGGCTCAGTTCGAGCCAGCAACCTTGGGCTGATCGGCGTAGATAAGCAGAGGCTTGGAATCGCCGGTGATCATGTTTTCGTCGATTACCACCTTCTTGACATTCTCCATGCTCGGAAGTTCGTACATGGTATCAAGTAGGACTTGTTCCAGGATGGAGCGCAGGCCACGGGCCCCGGTCTTGCGTTCCAGAGCGCGGCGGGCGATGGCGATGAGGGCAGAAGGACGAATCTCCAGTTCCACGCTTTCCATGGCGAACAGCTTCTGGTACTGCTTGATCAGGGCGTTCTTGGGCTCGATCAGAATCTCGACCAGGGCGGTCTCGTCCAGCTCCTGGAGAGTGGCGACCACCGGCAGGCGGCCGATGAGTTCGGGGATGAGGCCGAACTTGATGAGATCCTCGGGCTCGGTGGTGCGCAGGATTTCGCCCACGGCCTTCTTGTCGTCCCGGCTCTTTACCTCGGCGCCGAAGCCGATGCCGCCCTTTTCGGAACGGTTGCGGATGATCTTTTCCAGGCCGTCGAAGGCGCCGCCGCAGACGAACAGGATGTTGGTGGTGTCGAGTTGGACGAAATCCTGGTTCGGGTGCTTGCGGCCGCCCTGGGGAGGAATGGACGCAATGGTGCCTTCGATCAGCTTCAGCAGCGCCTGCTGCACGCCCTCGCCGGAAACGTCCCGGGTGATGGAGGGATTGTCGGACTTGCGGGAAATCTTGTCGATTTCGTCGATGTAGACGATGCCCTGCTGCGCCTTCTCGATGTCGTAATCGCACTTCTGCAGGAGCTTCTGGATGATGTTTTCCACGTCCTCCCCGACATAGCCGGCTTCCGTGAGGGTGGTGGCGTCGGCGATGACGAAGGGCACGTTCAGCAGACGGGCCAGGGTCTGGGCGAGCAGGGTCTTGCCGGAGCCGGTGGGGCCCACCAGGAGGATGTTGCTCTTGGCGAGTTCCACATCGTCGGCGCTGCGGCTATGGTGGCGTAGACGCTTGTAGTGATTGTAGACAGCCACCGACAGGATGCGCTTGGCCACTTCCTGGCCGATCACATACTGGTCGAGGATGCTGCAGATCTCCTTCGGCGTCGGCAAATCGGAACGACTGCCCTGTCCGGATTCGTCCGGAACCTCGTCGCGGATGATGTCGTTGCAGAGCGCGATGCACTCGTCGCAGATGAACACCGACGGGCCGGCGATGAGTTTCTTCACCTCATGCTGGCTTTTGCCGCAGAACGAGCAGTAAAGCAGTTTTTCCTGTCCGCCTTTAGACATCTATTCTCCTTCGATTGAAGCCGCGCCAAGCCCGCTTCAGGCGGGTTCGCGGCGGGTCAGAACCTTATCGATCAATCCGTATTCTGCCGCTTCTTCGGCGGAAAGGAAATTGTCGCGGTCGGTATCCTTCTCGATGCGCTCGATCGGCTGGCCGGTGTGCTGGGCCATGAGGCGATTGAGGCGCTCGCGGATGGACAGGATTTCTTTGGCGTGGATGGCGATATCCGACGCCTGGCCCTGGAAGCCGCCCAGGGGCTGGTGGATCATGACGCGGGAATTGGGCAGGGCGAAGCGCTTGCCCTTGGCCCCTGAGGTCAGCAGGAAGGCGCCCATGGAGGCGGCCTGGCCGATGCACAGGGTGGAAATGTCCGGCTTGATGAACTGCATGGTGTCGTAGATGGACATGCCGGCAGTCACGGACCCGCCCGGGGAGTTGATGTAGAAGTAGATGTCCTTGTCGGGATTCTCCGCTTCCAGGAACAGCATCTGGGCCACCACCAGGTTGGCGGTGGCGTCGTTGACCGGGCCGACAAGGAAAATGACCCGCTCCTTCAGGAGGCGCGAATAGATATCGTAGGCCCGTTCGCCGCGGCCGCTCTGTTCGATCACCATAGGGACCAGGCCGAGGGCCTGGGGATCCCAGTTGCTTCCGTATTGAGTAGTCATTTCAGTCCTTGTCGGTTATCAGACGATTGTCGGATTTCTGCCTCAGGCCTTCTTGCCCATCAGCTCGTCGAACGGAACCGCCTTGTCGGTCACCTTGGCCTTGGAAAGGACCCATTCGACCACGTTGTTTTCGATAACTACGCCTTCGACCTCAGCCAGGCGCTGGGGTTGCGCGTAATACCAGCGAACCACTTCTTCCGGATGCTCGTAGCTCTGGGCAGTTTCCTCCACCAGGGCCTTGACCTTCGCGGCGTCGGCCTGGAGCTTCTCGGTCTTGACCACTTCAGCAAGAATCAGGCCCAGGGAGACGCGGCGCTTGGCCTGGTCGGCGAACCATTCGGGCTGGATGGGGAAGTCCTTCATCTTCATGCCGCGCTGTTCCATGTCCTGGCGGGCCTGCTGCATGAGGCGCTGGACTTCCATTTCCACCAGGGCGTTGGGGATGGTGATCGGGTTGGCGGCGAGGAGGGCTTCCATGACCTGATCCTTCAGGCGGGCCTCGATGCGGCGCTTCACTTCGCGCTTTAGGTTGCCTTCGATTTCTTCGCGCATCTTGGCGACGTCGCCGTCGGCGATGCCCATGCTCTTGGCGAACTCGCTATCGACTTCCGGCAGCTTGGCGGCCTGGACCTGCTTCACGGTGATCTCGAACTGGACGGTCTGGCCGGCCATGTCCTTGGCGAAATAATCTTCCGGGAAGGTCATGTCGAAGGTCTTGGACTCGCCGGCCTTCAGGCCTTCCACGGCCTTCTCGAACTCGGGCAGCATCATGCCCTGGCCCAGGACGAAGGGGTAGTCGTTGGCCTGGCCGCCCTGGAAGGGCTCGCCGTCCTTCTTGCCCAGGAAGTCGATCACGACGCGGTCTTCCTTGGCGGCGGCGCGGTCGGTGTCTTCATAGGAGACACGCTGCTTCCGGAGGATGTCCAGGGTCTGGTCGATCTCGGCGGCGCCGACTTCCAGGGTCGGGCGCTCGATCTCGGCGCTGGACAGGTCGCCCGGGGTGAATTCCGGATACACCTCGAAAATGGCAGAGAATTCCAGGTGGGTGGAGCTTTCGCTGGTCTTCGGCTCGATGCGGGGGTAGCCGGCGACGCGCAGATTCTGGGCGGTCACGGCTTCGCCGAAGGCGCGGTCCAGGGCCTCGGAGAGCACTTCGTGGCGGGCTTGGTCGCCGTATTGCTGCTTGACGATGTTGAAGGGCACCTTGCCCGGGCGGAAGCCGGACATCTTGATGTTGCGGCCCATGCGCTGCAGGCGTTGATCGACATCCTTCTCGACATCGGCGATGGCGATGGAGAGGTCAATACGGCGTTCCAGATCGTTGGGCTTAGCGGAGGTCGCTTCCATGAATTATTTCCTTCGTGACTACGAGCCGAAAAATAAAGCCGGCAATTCTATCACGGCCGGCTGACTCGGCACGACACAGCTTTTTTGTCGAAGCGCTGGACAGCCGATGCCGACATCACTTAGAATGCGCGCCTCTTTCGATCGCCCCTCGGGTGGTCGTAACGGCGGCGGCGTTAGCTCAGTTGGTAGAGCACTGGATTGTGATTCCAGTGGTCACCGGTTCGAACCCGGTACGTCGCCCCAGGGTTTTCGTGGCTTGGTTTTTCGCCGAGTCCAAATACGAGCTTCTTTCGATTGCCCCCCGGGCGGTCGTACAGTGGCGGCGTTAGCTCAGTTGGTAGAGCACTGGATTGTGATTCCAGTGGTCACCGGTTCGAACCCGGTACGTCGCCCCACTTTTCTCCCGCAAGCGCTTTTCCCCTGGGCTCGATCAAACAGCGTTAACGGCTGGTATTCCTCCCAATCAGATTTTCCAGGGCTTCCATTTCAGGAACCAGCTTCCTGGCGTCGAAGCTTTGGGCGCCACTCAGGGCTGCCATGATGGCCGGTGCCAGGGCCCATGCCCAGGAGAGGGCGGCCCACAGGCCCAGGCTGATGGCGAGCCACAACAGGAAATGATCAGCTTTGGCCCTGGCGGCGGTTTTCAGTTGCCGGGAGGTGGTTCCGCTCTGGAATGCCGACCAAGCTGATCTGTTTATTTTCATGTCTCCTCCACCTACCTCGTTGGAGGAAAATTTAGCACTCCCGGCCGGTTGTGAAAGGTAGGTCGACACCCGACTTATCCGGAGGGCGGGCGTTTTTTCTACTGCAATCACCCCAGTTTTTCGAGCCCGCCGGATATTGCGGATTCATGCCGCCCGAGATGCGCACTACTGTGAAACAACGCATCGAAAGACATGCAATTGGGTAGTTTCCCGTCAATTCCTTTTGGTTAGCATGGCCTCCTCCCGATAGCGGTATCGGGGCTACAGCATGTACGCATGGAGGGGAACACATGGCTAAGAATGCAGGCAGGTTGGCGGCCGGGCTCATCCGCTGGGCAGTCCTTGGAATCCTTTTCGCGGCCTTCGCCGGTTGCGCGAACTATCCGCCGGCGCCGACGACCGCGGCTTCCCCTGACTACAATTACATCATCGGTCCGGGCGACGTGGTCAATATTGTTGTCTGGCGCAACCCGGAACTGTCCATGACGGTGCCGGTCCGGCCCGATGGCAAGCTCGCTTCCCCACTGGTGGAGAACCTCAACGCCATCGGCAAGGATCCGTCCTCCCTGGCCCGGGAGATCGAGGGCGCCCTCGGGAAATATATCCGCGACCCGGTGGTGACGGTGGTCGTTACCCAATTCGTCGGTCCCTACAGCCAACAGATCCGCGTGGTGGGCGAAGCCGCCAAGCCCCAGATGCTGGCCTACAAGCAGAACATGACCCTCCTCGACGTGATGATCGCCGTGGGCGGCATCACCGATTTCGCCGACGGCAACCGGGCCAGCATCCTGCGAACGGCGGAGGGCGGCAAGCAATACGGCGTCCGCATCAAGGACCTGGTCAAGCGGGGCGACCTGGCGGCCAACGTGGAAATGAAGCCGGGCGACATCGTGGTCATCCCCCAGAGCTGGTTCTGAGCGGAGCGGGCGACATGACCGATGGAGTACGTCAATGGATGATCTGATCCGACAAGCCACCGGCACCCTGCGGGCCATGTGGAAGCACCGCTGGCTCGGGGTCGCGGTGGCCTGGCTGGCTGCCGGCGTAGGCGCGGTGGCGATAGCGCTCTTCCCCAACAAGTACGAGGCCTCGGCCCGCATCTACGTAGACACCCAGTCCATATTGAAGCCCCTGCTCACCGGTTTGGCGGTCCAGCCCAACATCGAGCAGCAGATCACGATGCTGAGCCGTACTCTCATCAACCGGCCCAATATAGAGAAGCTGATCCGCATGGCCGACATGGACCTGGAGAACGACAGCAAGGAAGCCCGGGACGGCCTGGTGGACAGCCTGATCAAGCGCATCGAGATCAAGGGCGCCACGCCCCAATCCACCGTCAAGGACAACCTCTACACCATCACCTACCGGGACACCGACCCGGAGAAGGCAAAGCGGGTGGTCCAGTCCCTGGTTTCAATCTTCGTGGAATCCAGCCTGGGCGATTCCCGCAAGGATACGGACTCGGCCCGGAAATTCATCGACGAGCAGATCAAGATCTACGAGAAAAAGCTGGAAGCCGCCGAGAACCGTCTGAAGGACTTCCGGCTGCGCAACCTGGAAATCCAGCCGGAAGACGGCAAGACCATGTCCGCCCGCTTGAACGAAATGGGCCTGGAACTCAACAAGGCCCGTCTGGACCTGCGGGAAGCCGAAAACTCCCGGGACGCCATGAAACGCCAGATCCAGGGCGAGGACGCCAACGGCCTGGTGGTCACCGAGATCGACACCCGCATCGACGCCCAGAGGCGCAACCTGGATACGCTGCTGCAGCGCTACACGGAACAGCACCCGGATGTGATCGGCGCCCGGCGCGTCATCAAGGAGTTGGAGGAACAGAAGCGGGAGGAGGCCATTGCCCGGAAGAAGGGCGGCCCCGCCAGCGTCGCCCTGTCCATGAGCAGCAATCCGGCCTATTCCCAGTTGAAGGTCTCCCTGGCGTCGGCCGAGGCCAACGTCGCCTCCCTGCGGGCCCGGGTGGAGGCCTACGAAGCCCGGTATGAGCGGTTCAAGCAACTGATGAAGGTCGCTCCCCAACTGGAGGCCGAGTTCGCCCAGTTGAACCGGGACTACGACGTCAACAAGAAGAACTACGAGGCCCTGGTGGCCCGCCGGGAATCCGCCGACATCTCCGGCAGCCTCGATGCCGTTGCCGGGGTGGCCGATTTCCGGCTGGTCGATCCTCCCCGGGTCACTCCCCGGCCGGTGGCGCCGAACCGGCAGCTTTTGTTGCCACTGGCCTTCCTCTTCAGTATCGGGGCAGGACTGGCGGCTAGCTTCCTGGCCAGTCGGCTGCGCCCGGTCTTCTTCGATTCCCGTTCCCTGCGGTCGGCGACCGGCCTGCCTCTGCTCGGCAGCGTCTCCCTGTTCGAGAACGATACGGCCAAGTTGCAGGAAAGGGCAGAGCTCAAGCGCTTCGCCGCCGCGTCCGGCGGCCTGCTCGCTGCCTATGTCGCCGGGTCCGCCGTCCTGTGGGCCATGTCGCAAACCGTCGTCTGAGGAAGACCCATGAGCAGCCTAATCGAGCAAGCGGCCAAACGTCTCGCCCAACTGCGGGAAGCCGGGGTGGAAATTCCCCAGGAAACGCCGGCGGCGGGCGAGGGGAGGGCGCCGGCGGCGCCTCCGGAGGAACGCTCCATCCCCCAGGCCGCCATGGAGAGAATAGGCAGCCGGGCGGAAGCTCGGCCCCCCCAGGACGCCGAGCCGGTAGTGGCGGTGGAAAAGGGGCTGTCCAAGCGGGTGGATATCGACCTGGAGGCCATCGCCGCCGCCGGACTGGTGAATCCCCAGGCGCCCGGCTCCCAGATCGCCGAGCAGTACCGGGTCATCAAGCGGCCCCTGCTGATCAACGCCCTGGGCAAGGGCAATGTGCCGCCTATCGAAAGCGGCAACCTGATCATGGTCACCAGTGCCTTGCCCAACGAGGGCAAGACCTTCAATTCGGTCAATCTGGCCATGAGCATCGTCGCCGAGCTGGACTGCACCGTCATGCTGGTGGATGCCGACGTGGCCCGTCCGTCAGTGCTGCCGCTCCTCGGCCTGCCCGCCCAGCCCGGGCTGCTGGATTTGCTCCAGGACGATTCCCTGGACCTGTCCGACGTGCTCCTCAAGACCAATGTCGCCAAACTATCCATTTTGCCCAGCGGAACGCCCCATCCTAGGGCCACTGAACTGCTGGCGAGCGATGCGATGGCACGGCTGATCAATGATATGGCCGGCAGATATCCGGATCGCATCATCATTTTCGATTCGCCGCCCCTCCTGGTGACCACGGAATCCCACGTCCTGGCCTCCCACATGGGCCAGATCGTCATGGTGGTGGAGGCGGAGCGCACCCTGCAGGCGGAGGTCACCCAGGCCCTGGCGACGGTGGACTCATGCCCGGTGAAACTGATGATTCTCAACAAAGCCAAGGCGGATTTCAAAAGAGGTTATAGTTACGGCTACGGTTATGCGTACCGATATGGATAAAACCTCTTCTTTCGACTGGCTTTATGACCTTTACCAACAGAGTCCGGACGCGGAAAAAACATAAGAAACTTGCCGTCGCATTGCTGGGCGTGACGGCAGTAGGACTGGCGGGGCCGATCCAGGCCCAGACCCAGGGAACAATCGGACAGGGCGGGGCGTTCTCTCCTTTGTCCCCGTTTGCGCCCATCCCGACCCAGTCCAGCGTACTGCCCAACCCGATGGCGATGCCCGGGGCCACGGCGGAACCCGCCGCCCAGCCGGCTGCTGCCCCCGAGGCCGAGACCGCCGCCCCACGGCGCCTGTGGTCCGTCGTTCCGCGCATCACGGCCAGGGAAACCTTTACCGACAACGTGGCGCCGGCCAGCGGCGTCAAGCGCAGCGACCAGGTCACCGAGATCGCGCCGGGGGTCCGCGTCGATGCCGATACCGCCCGCCTCAAGTTCCACCTGGACTACCAGTTGCGCCAGCTCTTCTACGCCCAGGAAACCGACCGCAAGAACACCCAGAATTACCTCAACACCTTCGGTACCCTGGAGGCCCTGGATAAGTGGCTGTTCGTGGATGTGAGCGGCCTCGTGGCCCAGCAGGAGATTTCCCCCTTCCGCTTCCAGACCGCCAGCAACGTCAGCGTGAACCCCAACCGGGTCGAAACCTCCAGCTTCCGGGTGTCGCCCTTCATCCGGGGCAAGCTGGCCGGTTCCGCCGATTACGAGCTGCGCTACGGCCGTAGCACCACCCAGAGCAGTTCGGCCTTCGTGGCGGACGTGGATACGGAAGAGTGGAGCGGCGTCATCAAGGGCGTCACGCCCCTGGCCTCCCTGGGCTGGGCCGTGGATGCCAGCCACCGGAACATCGACTACCAGGGTGGGCGCGGCAACGAGGAAAGCCGTTTCCGCGGCCTGCTCGCCTACCGCATTGTTCCGGAATTCCGGGTGTCCGCCAGTGCCGGCCAGGAGACCAACAATTTCTCCAGCGCCAACAATCAGACCCATGACACCTACGGCTACGGCTTCGACTGGCTGCCGACGGAGCGGACCCAGGTGTCGGGCTTCCGGGAAAAGCGCTTCTTCGGCTTCGGCCATACCTTTACCGCTGCCCATCGCACGCCGCTCACCGCGCTGAAATTCGAGGATGTGCAGGATGTCGCCGTTCTGCCGGCCCGGTTCAACACCGTCGGCCTCGGCTCCATCCACAACCTCCTCTTCGCCCAGCTGACCTCCAGCATTCCCGATCCCGTGGAGCGTTCCCGCTACGTGGATAACCTGCTGCAGCAGTTCGGCATTTCCCCCAATGCCGTCGTCAACAGCGGCTTCTTCACGTCCCGGGCATCCCTTCAGCGCCGCCAGGAGCTTTCCTACTCCCTGCAGGGGGCGCGGAACGTCCTGACCCTGTCGCTGGGCCAGACCCTGCACCAGGCCCTCGGGCCGACGGCCGGGGCGAACGACATCTTCGTCGCCACCCGGAATATCCGCCAGCGGGGCTACAGCGTCAGCTTCGGACACAAGCTCACGCCCCTGACCTCCCTCAATGCAGTGGCTTCCCAGCAGCATAGCGCCGGCATCTCCGGATCCAACCTGTCCAGCGACATCCGCTCCCTGCACATTGGCGCCACCACCCAGCTCGGTCCCAAGACCTCGGCCTCCGTGGGCGTGCGCCGCAGCCTGTTCGAGAGCACTCTCGTCAATCACTATTCCGAAAACGCGCTGATCGGCACCTTCACCGCCCAGTTCTGATCGGTTCCGGCGGGCCGTCATGGCCCGCCGTTCATTTCCCCACCCCGTCTTTCTAGCTGATCCCCCGGCCCAGTGCCGGAGGCTTCTGCACGTCCTGAATTCCCCCCGGTCCCCGTAGGCCGGGGGCGGTTTTCCCCCGTCTTCTATCCCCGGTTGCATACCCGGGAATTGCCGCTGTTCGCGTATATGCCCTCCGGGGACCGGCGGGTACTTTATGCGCTCTGCCCACTGCGCGGAAATTTCCCAGGACGCCATGTACGAAGCCTTCTATGGCTTGACCAGCAAGCCCTTTCAGCTGAATCCGGATCCCTCCTTCTATTTCGGCAGCAAGCAGCATCGCCGGGCCACCGCCTATCTGGAATACGGCATGCACCAGAACGAGGGCTTCATCGTCGTCACCGGTGAGGTCGGGGCCGGCAAGACCACCGTCGTGCGCGGGCTGTTGGACAGCCTGGACCGCAGCAAGGTGGTGGCCGCCCATCTGGTCAGCACCCAGCTCGATGCGGACGATACCCTCCGTCTGGTCAGCGCCGCCTTCGGCATCCGCACCAAGGACGTCTCCAAGTCCGACCTCCTCATGGCCCTGGAGGCTTTCCTGGTCAGCGTCACCGGCCAGGGCAAGCGCTGCCTCCTGATCGTGGACGAGGCCCAGAACCTCACTCCCAGGGCGGTGGAGGAGCTGCGCATGCTGTCCAACTTCCAGTTCAGCAACCATGCGCTGCTGCAGAGCTTCCTGGTGGGCCAGCCGGAATTCCGCCAGATCATGCAAAGTCCCCACATGCAGCAGCTCCGGCAGCGGGTCATCGCCTCCTGCCACATCGGCCCGCTGTCCATGGAGGAAACCCAGGCCTACATCGAGCACCGCCTCAAGTGCGCCGGGGCCAAGGGCAAGCCCGAATTCGAGCCGGAGGCCTTCGAGGCCATCTACAAGGCCAGCGGCGGCATCCCCCGGCGGATCAACTCCGTGTGCGACCGGCTGCTCCTCATGGGATTCCTCGAGGGCAAGACCTGCTTCTCCGGGGAGGATGCCGAAACCGTGGCCCGGGAAATCTACGAGGAAACCCAGGCGCCCGTCGCCAAGCAGACCAACGGTATGGCGGGGGAGGCCGTAGCCGTCCCGCCGATGGACGGCAGCGTCGAGGAAGGGGACTGGTCGGGGCCGGGCGTGGGTGAGGAGGCCGGCCAGGACCCGGCCCAGGTGGTTGCCACCCTGAGCGCCAAGCACGTGGGAGATCGGCTCCTGCGCCTGGAGCGCAGCCTCCTTCGCCTGGAGCACATCAACTCGGTGACCCTGGGGCTCTTGCGCCAGCTGTTCACCGAGCTGCGCAAGGAACCCCTGGTTAAGGACAATCCCCTGTGATCCACGAGCACTGGCCCGGGGATATGGGGCTCATCGTCTGCGTGGTGGGCGCCCGTCCCAATTTCATGAAAATCGCCCCCGTGCTGCGGGCCTTCGCAGGCCACGTCCCGGCCATCCCGGCCCTGCTGGTCCATACCGGCCAGCATTACGACCGGGACATGAACGACCGCCTGTTCGAGGACCTGGGGCTGCCCCATCCCGACATCAACCTGGAGGTGGGATCGGGCACCCATGCCGTGCAGACCGCCGAGGTCATGCGCCGCTTCGAGCCGGTGCTGGACGAATGCCGGCCGAGCGCCGTGCTGGTGGTGGGGGACGTCAATTCCACCCTGGCCTGCACCCTGGTGGCGGTGAAGAAGGGCATTCCCGTGGCCCACGTGGAGTCGGGGCTGCGCAGCTACGACCGGACCATGCCCGAGGAGATCAACCGGGTCCTAACCGACCAGGTGGCCGACATCCTCTACACCACCGAACGGGCCGCCGCCGACAACCTGGTGCGGGAGGGCGTCCATCCGGAGCGCATCCGCTTCGTGGGCAACGTCATGATCGATTCCCTGCTGGAGAACCGGCGCCATGCGCCTTCGACCGCGGCCATCCTGGCGGCGGCAGGGGCCCGCGGGGTGGGGGAGGCCTACGGCCTGGTGACCCTCCACCGGCCTTCCAATGTGGATCACGGGGAGACCCTGGAGCAACTGCTGCGGGCCATGCGGGACGTGGCGCAAAGGCTGCCCCTGGTTTTCGCCATGCATCCCCGCACCCGGGCCAATATCGAGCGCTTCGGCCTCTCCTGGCTGGCCGACTGCTCGCGGCTCACCATCCTGCCACCCCAGGGTTAC
>JBLNBI010000178.1:0-4268 GCA_050259815.1 Actinomycetota bacterium
ACCACGGTGGGGCAGGCGGGGGTCTTCACCACGACGGGCATGACCGGGTAGGCGACTTCGGTGGGCACGCCGGCCAGGGTGCGGGCCAGGGCCCGGGCCTGCTGCATGAGGGGCAGGACGAAGGGAAGGTTGAGGCCGGCCACCTCGGCGCAGTCGCCGAGGGCGTAGACATTGGGCCGGGACGTCTCCAGGTGGCGGTCGGTCACGATGCCCCGGTTGCAGGCAACGCCGGCCCGAGCGGCCACTTCGGTGCGGGGTCGCAGGCCGACGGCGGAAAGCACCAGGTCGGCCTCGATCCGGCTGTGGTCGCTCAGGGCAACGCTGAAGCCGTGGCCCACCCGGTCCACCGCCTGGGCGCTGACCCGCCAGCGGAAATCCACCCCGGCCTTGCCCAGGGCGCCGGCCAGGTACTGGCCCGCAGCCGCCGGCAGCAGCCGGGAAAGGGGCCATTCCGCCGGGTCGATGACGATCGGCTCGATGTTCCGGGACAGGAGGTCATTGGCGAATTCGCAGCCGATCAAACCCGCCCCCAGGATGGCGACCCGTCGGGCCGAGGCCAACCGTTCGGAGAACCGGGCGAAATCGTCCACATCGTTCACCGAAACGACATTCTCGGCACCGCCGCCGGCCAGGGGCAGGCGGACGGGGTCGGCGCCCCAGGCCAGGACCAGCTTCTGGAAGGCGAGGGGCCGGCCGTCGGACAGCCAGATCAGGCCGCCGGCGGGATCGATGTCGGCGACGGCGGTGTGGGTCAGCATTTCCACCCGCAATTCCTCGGCCATCTGGGTGGCGGTCCTCGTGACCAGGGCGGCCGCCGACTTGTTGGCGGCGAGGGCGTTGGACAGCATGGGCTTGGAATAGAAGCCGCCGGCATCCCGGGAAATGATGGTGAGGGGCGTGTCCGGGTCGAGCTTGCGGAACTCCCGGGCCAGGGTATAACCGGCGAGTCCGGTGCCGACGATGACGATGGGCGGTGTTGGCATGTCTATTCCTGTGCTTGTGAGGGAGAGGGGCGGGCACCCCTTGGGGCGGCCCGCCCGGCGGCTCAGATGGCCACCATCTCGAAGTCGGCCTTGGCTACCCCGCAGTCGGGGCAGGCCCAGTCGGCCGGGATGTCTTCCCAGCGGGTGCCCGGGGCGATGCCCTCGTCGGGCATACCGGCCGTTTCGTCGTAGATGAAGCCGCAAACAATGCATTGCCAGGTTTTCATTTCGTTTCCTTTCTTGGGTGTCTCTGTCGGGGTCGGGGCGGTCAGGCGGAAATCTTGGCGAGGGCGGCCTGGTAGTGCTGGGCGTGCCGCTCTTCCACCTTGGCCAGGGCGGCGAAGCGCTTGGCAGCCTTCTCCAGCACGGCCTTGAACATCTCCGCGTGCTCCCGGGACTCGGCGATCTGCTCGTCCATTTCCTTCACCGCGTCCGTGTTGCCTTCTTCCATGGCCACGTGGCGGAACCTGGGATACATCTCGGTGTACTCGTAGGTCTCGCCGTCGATGGCGAATTGCAGGGCCTGGGCCGGGGTCATCCTGTCCTTCGGGAAGAGGAGGTCCAGGTGGCCGAAGGCGTGCATCACTTCCTGGTCGGCGGTGGCCTCGAAGGCCTTGGCGGTTTCCTCATCCCCCATTTCCCGGCAGAGCTTGGCGAAGTAGCGGTACTTGATATGGGCCATGGATTCGCCGGCGAAGGCGGCTTCAAGGTTCTGGATGGTGAGGGACTCGGGGTTGTGGAAGGGGCTTGCCATGATCTTTCTCCTGTTCGTCGGTGCGATGGAATGCATCATGCCGATCCGCCAGGTATTTATGAAATTGATTATTGGAATGCCGGCTATAGCGAATTGCTATGCGCAGAACCGGGGTCCTCGGCGGCGGGGGTGGGAGCCGGTATAGTGGCGGCCATGAAATCGGAAAATCCTTTCCCCGGAGGCACTTGGTGAATTCCGTCGGCAGCCTGTCCATCTCGGCCCGCTATGCCGAAGGCCGGCTGTCGGAACTCGCCGTCCAGTTGGAAAGGCCTCTGGTGACCCGGCTATTCCAGGGGCAGGCGCCGGGATTCGTCACCCGCATCGTGCCCATCCTTTACACCCTGTGTGCCCAGGCCCAGGGCGCGGCATCCCGGGCGGCCCTGGCGGCAGCCCAGGATCAGAAGGCCCCCTGGGAGGATTCGGCGATCCTGTGGATCGAGGCCCTCCACGAGCACTTCTGGCGCCTTCTCCTGGACTGGCCCCTGGCCCTCGGCCTGCCCCAGGCCAGAGAGGCATTCGTCGCCTGGCGGGGAGCGCGCCTGGGGAAGGAAGTGGGGGCCGCCACCGCCCATTTGTTCGAGAGCATCCTCCTGGGCATGCCGGCCGCCGTCTGGCGGACGGGGGATCAGATACCGGCGGCGGATTCCCTCGCCGGCCGCTGCCTGGCTCACCTGGATGCCGTTGAAAATGTTGCGGAATTTGACCCGGCGCCCTTGACGCCCGGCGAGTGGCTTGCATACTGGCGAGGGGAGCGGATCGAGCCCCCCGGATTGCGCCACCCGTCGTCCATCGGCATGGCCTGGCTGGCCCGTTTGCGGGAGGCGGTGGATGCGGCCCTGGCCCTGGAATCCGGTGCGCCCTATCCGCTGGCCATGGCCGGCGAAAACGGCTGGGGCATCGGCCAGACCCTCACCGCCCGGGGCGTGCTGACCCATGGCGCGAAAATCGAGGACGGCGTGGTGACGGCCTACCGGGTGTGGGCTCCCACCGACCGGCTTTTCGCCCATGCCGGCCCCCTGGCGATCCTCCTGGGCGACCGGGAATGGCCCGACGTGGATGCGGCCCGGCGGGCGCTGGAACAGGCGGTCCTGGCCCTGGACCCCTGCCTGCCCTATACAGTGAAGGTGGATAATTAATGCATGAGATGTCCCTGGCTGAAGGCGTGCTTCAGCTGGTCGAGGAAACCGCCCGGCGCGAAGGCGCCCTGCGGGTGAAGACGGTGGTGCTGGAAATCGGCAAGCTCTCGTCGGTGGAGCCGGAAGCGCTGAAATTCTGCTTCGAGGCGGTGACTCGTGGCAGCATTGCTGCCGAGGCGTCCCTCGCCATCATCGACGTGCCGGGAAGCGGCTGGTGCCTGGCGTGCGCCGAGACGGTGCCCCTGGAAGAGGTGTATGGCGCATGTCCCAAGTGCGGCGGCTACCAGATCCAGGCCACGGGCGGCACCGAGATGCGGGTCAAGGAAATAGAGATCGAGTAAGGAGACGAAAGAACATGTGTACCGTTTGCGGCTGCGGCGCCGGAGAAACCCGCATCGAAGGCGATGAGCACCACCATCACCACGACCACGAGCATCCCCACACCCATGCCGACGGGACGGTCCACAGCCATGCCCACGACCATGGGCACGATCACGGCCACAGCCACGATCACGACCATGACCACGGGCATCACCATCACCACGAGCACGGGGTCGGCGGCGACCTGGACTTCGGCGCCGGCCCGGCCCGGGCCCACGCGCCGGGCATGAGCCAGTCCCGTATGGTGCAGATCGAGCAGGACATCCTCTCCAAGAACAATACCTACGCCCTGGCCAACCGGACCTGGTTCGACGAGCGGGGCATTTTCGCCCTCAATCTGGTTTCCAGCCCAGGCTCCGGCAAGACCACGCTCCTGTGCAAGACCATCGAGGCCCTGAAGGAAAAAGTTGCCATGACCGTGGTCGAGGGCGACCAGCAGACTTCCAACGACGCCGAGCGCATCCGCGCCACCGGCGTGCCGGCCCTCCAGATCAACACCGGCAAGGGCTGCCACCTGGACGCCCATATGGTCGGCCATGCCCTGGAGCGGCTGAAGCCCGCCGAGGAGTCCCTGTTCCTCATCGAAAACGTCGGCAATCTGGTGTGCCCGGCTGCCTTCGACCTGGGCGAGCACCACAAGGTGGCCATCCTGTCGGTGACCGAGGGTGAGGACAAGCCGCTGAAGTATCCTGACATGTTCCGGGCCGCCGACGTGATGCTGCTCAACAAGTGTGACCTCCTGCCCTACCTGGACTTCAATGCGGATCTCGCCGAGGAGAACGCCCGCCGGGTGAATCCCGACCTCACCGTCTTCCGGGTCTCCGCCACCAGCGGCGAGGGCATGTCCGCCTGGCTGTCCTGGATCGAGGCCGGGCTGGAGGCCCAGGGCGGCAAGCGCTCCGAGACCGTGGATGCCTTGAAGCGCCGCATCGCCGAGCTGGAGCGCCAATTCCACTCCCACTGAGTTCTCCGGGATGACCGCCTGCCGTATCCGGGTGCGCGGCCTCGTGCAGG